>NZ_JBEOUW010000019.1:6107-96246 GCF_040303045.1 Kitasatospora sp. NPDC096140 | reverse complement strand
GTTTCGCTTTTTTTTTCCTACATATTTTACCGGGTTTTGGAAACCCGGGGGCCGGCGGGCGCGGCCCCCCCCCCCCCCCCCGACGGGATGGGCTCAGAGCACCTTGGAGAGGAACGACCTGGTGCGTTCGTGCTGCGGGTTCGTGAGGACCTCGCGGGGGTTGCCGGACTCGACCACCACACCGCCGTCCATGAACACCAGCGCGTCGCCGACCTCGCGGGCGAAGCCCATCTCGTGGGTGACGACGATCATCGTCATCCCCTCCTCGGCCAGGCCGCGCATGACGTCCAGCACCTCGCCGACCAGCTCCGGGTCGAGCGCCGAGGTGGGCTCGTCGAAGAGCATCAGCTTGGGCTTCATGGCCAGCGCGCGGGCGATCGCGACGCGCTGCTGCTGGCCGCCGGAGAGCTGCGAGGGGTAGCTCTTCGCCTTGTCGGAGAGCCCCACCCGCTCCAGCAGGGCCATGCCGCGCTCGCGCGCGTCGGCCTTGGACTCGCCCTTGACCTGCACCGGCGCCTCGATGACGTTCTCTATGGCGGTCATGTGCGGGAACAGGTTGAAGCGCTGGAAGACCATGCCGATGTCGCGCCGCTTGAGAGCGACCTCGCGGTCCCTCAGCTCGTAGAGCCTGTCGCCCTTGCGCCGGTAGCCGACCAGTTCGCCGTCCACCGACAGCAGGCCGCCGTTGATCTTCTCCAGGTGGTTGATGCACCGCAGGAAGGTCGACTTGCCGGAGCCGGACGGGCCGATCAGGCAGAACACCTCGCGGGGCCTGACCTCCAGGTCGATGCCCTTGAGCACCTCGACCAGGCCGTACGACTTGCGCACGCCCTCGGCCCTGACCATCGGCTCGCCCGGCACGGAGTCCGTGGGCGTCTTGGTCAGATCGGTCATACGTGACCACCTCCCTCAAGCCCCGGAACCACGTCGTGGTCGGCCTTCGGGGTCGGCTTGCCGGCGAACATCCTGCGGACCCGCTGCATCGGGGTCGGCGGCAGGGTCCTGGTGGTACCCCGAGCGTAGTACCGCTCGACGTAGTACTGCCCGATGGTCAGCACGGAGGTGAGGAAGAGGTACCAGAGGCTGACGGTGATCAGCAGTGGGATGGTCTGGAAGGTGCGCGAGTAGATGTTCTGCCCGGCCCGGAACAGCTCCTCCAGCGCGATGACGCTGACCAGCGAGGTGGTCTTGAGCATCGAGATGGTCTCGTTGCCGGTCGGCGGGATGATCACCCGCATGGCCTGCGGCAGGATGATCCGGCGCATGGTCGCGAAGCGGCTCATGCCGAGTGCGTGGGCCGCCTCGGTCTGCCCCTCGTCCACCGACTGGATGCCGCCGCGGACGATCTCCGCCATGTACGCGGCCTCGTTCAGGCCGAGGCCGAGCAGTGCCGCCGTGAACACCGGGATCAGCGTGTTGGTCGACTCGGACCAGAACTCGGGGCCGAACGGGATGCCGATCGACAGCTTGGGCCACAGCGCGCCCATGAAGTTCCAGAACACCAGCTGGACCAGCACGGGGGTGCCGCGGAAGACCCAGATGTAGAACCACGCGGTGCCGGACAGCAGCGGGTTCGGCGACAGCCGCATCACCGCGAGGATGATGCCGCCGGCCACGCCCATGATCATGGACAGCGCGGTGAGTTCCAGGGTCACACCGAGGCCGTGCACGATGCTGGAATCGAAGAGGTAGGTGTTGACGACATCCCACTGGAACGCGGGATTGAAGATCAGGGCGTGGAGCAGCATCGCCGCGAGGACCGCGACGACGACGGCTCCGGCCCACCGGCCGGGGTGGCGGACCGGGACGGCCTTGAGGGTTTCGGGCCGTCCCGGGTGCGCCTCCCCCTGATCGGAATGGTTCACAGTGGCCTCAGGGGGTGGGGAACTGGCGGGGGGTCAGCTGGTGGCGCCGTTGGTCACGGACTTGTCGATCGCGCCCGCCTGGACGCCCCACTTCTCAAGGATCGCCTTGTAGGTGCCGTCGTCGATCAGTGACTGGACGGCACCCTGGACGGGCGCGGCGAGCGGGGAGCCCTTGGCCAGGACCACGCCGTACGGGGCCTTGCCCTCGACGGTGCCGAGCTGTTCGAGCTGGCCGTTGGTCTGCTTGAGGGCGTAGTCGACGACCGGGGAGTCGGCCAGCATGACCTGGTCGCGGCCGGAGACCAGCGCGGTGGTCACGTCGGTCTGCAGGTCGAACTTGTCGCCGTCGTTGGGGATGGGGGGCTTGCCGGCCTTGACGCACGCCGGGTTGATGACGTCCTTGATCTGGTCGGCCTGGGTGGTGCCGGTCTGGACGGCGACCTTCTTGCCGCAGAGGTCGTTCGGGTCGATCTTGTCGGGGTTGCCCTTCTTGACCGCCGCGCTGGTGCCCGCGGAGAAGTAGGTCACCATGTCGACGGTGGCCTCGCGCTCCTTGTTGTCCGTGAAGGAGCTCATGCCCAGCTGGAACTTGTTGGCCTGGATGCCCGGGATGATCGCGGTGAACGGCGAGTTCTGGACCTCGACCTGGAGGCCCAGCTTCTGGCCGATGGCGTTGGCCAGGTCCACGTCCATGCCGATGATCTTGTTCTGGGCGTCCTGGAACTCGTTGGGCGCGTACGAGGCGTCGGCGGCCACGACGATCTTGCCGGTCGACTTGACGTCGGCCGGCACCTGGGCGGCGAGCGCCGGGTCGGCGGCGACCGCCGGGATCGTGGCGGACGCGTTCACGCCGCCGGAGGGCGAGCTGGACGACGACTTGCTGCTGCTGCAACCGGTCAGCACGAGGGAGACCGAGGCGGCGACCACACCGGCCGCGAAGAGCCGGTTGCGCTTGGTACGGGCGGTCATGAGGGGGATCTCCTCCTGGGAGAGAAGGTCGGGCGGAGCGCGCCGCGGGAGCGGCGCACCGGGGTTGCGAGCCGTACGGCGCCGTACGGGTGTGCGTCGTACGTCGTCGTACGTGCAGGCCGGGTTTTGCAGTGCCTGGACGCTGGGACCGCCCAGGGTTGAACGGGTTACTGCATCCGCCACCCTCCGCCGAGGTGGACGTTGACCGAACCGCCTCGACCAGTGGCCGGCTCGATCCGAGATGGGGGGAATCCTGCCATCTGAGGACGGTCAGGTGACCCTCATCCAGATCAAAATCGGATAACGAGGGGTCACACCGTCCGCTATTCGGACCTATTCCTGGCCCCTGTCACCCTCCGCATAAGTATGCAGATCCCTCTGTGCTCTGCCCGGAGGCCCGCCGCCCGTCCGCTCAGATACCCCCGTTGACCACGGCGTTCTGCGCCGCACCCGCGCTGACGCTCCACTTGGCGAGGATCTTGTCGTACTCGCCGCTGCGGATCAGCTGGTCGACCGCCTTGGCCATCGCGTCGCGCAGCTGGGTGTCGGTCTTGCGCACCGCGATCCCGTACGGGTTGGAGGTGGACTGCCCGCCGGTCACCTCGTAGCGGTTGCCGCCGTCGGTGGTCTTCGCCGCGTAGGCGGCCACCGGGAAGTCGTTCAGCCCGGCCTGGGCGGCGCCGGAGGCGACCTCGGCCAGCGCCTTGGCGTCGCTGTCCAGCTTGTGCGTGGTCAGCTGGCGGCCGGTGCGGGCGCAGACCCCGACCTGCCGGGTGGCGATCTCGTCCTGGGTGGTGCCCTGCTGGAGCGCGATGGTCTTGCCGCACAGGTCGTCCAGGGTCTTGATCCCCTTGGGGTTGCCCTTCGGGACGACGATCGAGGTGCCGGCGATGAAGTAGTCCACGAAGTCCACGCCGGGGTTCGCCTGCTTGCCGCTGTCGTCCAAGCCGTCGCGGCGCTGGCGGATGTCGCTGATCGCGGACATCGCCACGTCGTACTGCTTGGACTGCAGGTTCGGTATCAGCTTGGCGAACGTGGTGTCCACGAACTCGATCCGCACGTCGAGGATCTTGCCCAGCGCGGTGGCGATCTCCGGGTCGAGACCGGCCGGCTTGCCGTCCGGGCCGCGGAACTCCACCGGGGCGTAGTTGACGTCCATGCCGATGCGCAGCACCCCGGCGGAGCGCTGGGCGGCGGGCAGCTTGTCCCGGACGTCCTTGACCGGGTCGTCCGCGGAGGCGGCCTGCCCGCCGCCTCCGCAGCCGGTCAGCAGCAGGGCACCGGCGGTGGCCAGGACGGCGCCGACGAGCACCGGACGACGGAAGGGGAGGAGGTGAGGCATGAGGGGCTGCTCCTGTGGGAGGGACGTGCGGCCGCCACGGTGTCGCGGTGGTGTGCGCGAAATGGCGGCCACGCGATCCTGCCATCCCGCCCTGCCGGGCCCGGCGGCGGGTGTGTCAGAATTCGGTACCGGGTGACCCCCGAACGCTCGAACCGGACCGCCGGGCCCCGACAGGCTCGGGGTGCTCGGGAACGGAAGTCCTCACGCGGCTCCGTATCCGGAGTGCCGACTCCCCCTGCGTCCGAGTTCACTCCTGCGGGTGCGCGTGCGCTCATGCCGTTGCCGCCGCCGGTGCCCGGCGCTTCCGACGCCGGGCCCAGTGACGCGACAGCGCGGCGATGAACCGCACGTGACGAGGACGAAAAGGCACAGGTGCGGTGCCTTCGTCCGACCTAGGCTCGGCCCGATAGCACTAACGCGGACAACACAAGACCCCATAAAACCCTCATCCGAGGGCGCCGCCCGACGGCAGCGCCCCGACCCCGTTCCGGGTCCGCTTCGGCGTACCCGGTTTCCGGTTTCCGGACGGGTCGCCCTGTCCGTCGGTCGCGCGTCCTCGCCAGATCAATGACGAAGAGGTCATCGTGGCAGCGGAGATCATCAGCAGCACCCAGGACACCGACGATCCGGTCGACGCGGTTTTCGCGCTCCACCGCGGCGGCAAGATGGAGATCCGGGCGACCGTCCCGGTGCGCGACGCGGACGACCTGTCCCTCGCCTACACCCCCGGTGTCGCCCGCGTCTGCACGGCCATCGCCGAGCAGCCGGAGCTGGTCAACGACTACACCTGGAAGTCCAACACCGTCGCGGTGGTCACCGACGGCACCGCGGTGCTGGGCCTCGGCGACATCGGCCCGCAGGCCTCGCTGCCCGTGATGGAGGGCAAGGCCATCCTGTTCAAGCAGTTCGGCGGCGTGGACGCGGTGCCGATCGCGCTGGCCTGCACCGAGGTCGACGAGATCGTCGAGACCGTGGTCCGGCTGGCGCCCTCCTTCGGCGGCGTCAACCTGGAGGACATCTCCGCCCCCCGCTGCTTCGAGATCGAGCGCCGGCTCCAGGAGGCCCTGGACATCCCGGTCTTCCACGACGACCAGCACGGCACCGCGATCGTCACCACCGCCGCCCTGTGGAACGCGGCCAAGGTGACCGGCCGTGAGATCGGCTCGCTGCGGGCCGTCATCTCCGGTGCGGGCGCGGCCGGCATCGCCATCGCCAAGATGCTGGTGGCGGCCGGCATCGGCGACGTGGCGGTCTGCGACCGCAAGGGCGTGGTGTACGAGGGCCGCGGCGACCTCACCGACGTCAAGGCCGAGATCGCCGGGCTGACCAACCGCACGGGCGTCAAGGGCTCGCTGGCCGACGCGCTGGCCGGCGCCGACGTGTTCATCGGCGTCTCCGGCGGCACCGTGCCGGAGGAGGTCGTCGCGACCATGGCCGAGGGCGCCTTCGTCTTCGCGATGGCCAACCCGACCCCGGAGATCCACCCCGAGGTCGCGCACAAGTACGCGGCCGTCGTGGCCACCGGCCGCAGCGACTTCCCGAACCAGATCAACAACGTGCTGGCCTTCCCGGGCATCTTCGCCGGTGCCCTGCAGGTCCGGGCCAGCCGGATCACCGAGGGCATGAAGCTGGCCGCCGCCAAGGCGCTGGCCGGCGTGGTCGCCGACGAGCTGACCCCGCAGAAGGTCATCCCCTCGCCGTTCGACGAGCGGGTCGCCCCGGCGGTCACCAAGGCCGTCGCCGAGGCGGCCCGGGCGGAGGGCGTCGCCCGGATCTGACGATCCGGTCCGACGATCCGACCGGACATCCCGTACACGGCCGAGGCCGGGACGCGCGTCACACCCACGCGTGGTTCCCGGCCTCGGTCGTCCGCCGCTATCGTCCGGATCATGTTTGCTGCCTACGCCGCACGTATCGATGCCGACGACCCGCTCAGCGGACTGGAGTTGGGCGAACTCCCCGAGCCGCAGGCCCGCCCCGGGTGGAGCGTGGTCACGGTCAAGGCCGCCAGCCTCAACCACCACGACCTGTGGTCGCTGCGCGGGGTCGGCCTCCCGGCCGAGAAGCTGCCGATGATCCTCGGGTGCGACGCGGCGGGCGTCGACGAGAACGGCAACGAGGTGGTCATCCACTCGGTGATCGGCCAGAGCGGCCACGGGGTGGGCCCGAACGAGCCGCGCTCCATCCTGACCGAGCGCTACCAGGGCACCTTCGCCCAGCAGGTGGCGGTGCCCACCTGGAACCTGCTGCCCAAGCCCGCCGAGCTGAGCTTCGAGGAGGCCGCCTGCCTGCCCACCGCCTGGCTGACGGCCTACCGGATGCTGTTCACCAACGGCGGGGTCAAGCCCGGTGACACCGTCCTGGTGCAGGGGGCCGGCGGCGGCGTGGCGACCGCGCTGATCGTCCTCGGCAAGGCGGCCGGCCTGCGGGTCTGGGTCACCGGCCGGGACGAGGCCAAGCGCCGCCGGGCCGTGGAGCTCGGCGCGGACGCGGCCTTCGAGAGCGGCGCCCGGCTGCCCGCGCGGGTCGACGCGGTGATGGAGACCGTCGGCGCCGCGACCTGGTCGCACTCGGTGAAGTCGCTGCGTCCGGGCGGCACCATCGTCATCTCGGGTGCCACCTCCGGCCCCAACCCGAGCGCCGCCGAGCTGAACCGGATCTTCTTCCTGGAGCTCAAGGTGGTCGGCTCGACCATGGGCACCAAGGAGGAGCTGGCCGGGCTGCTCGCGCTCTGCGCCAACACCGGCGTCCGCCCGGTGATCGACTCGGTGCTGCCGCTGAGCGAGGCCCGGGACGGCTTCGCCCGGCTCGCCAAGGGCGAGGTCTTCGGCAAGATCGTCCTCAACCCCTGACGCGAGGGGGCCCGGCGCTCCGCGCGGGAGCACCGGGCCCGATCCTTCGTTCGGGCCGGCCGGTCCGGCCGGCCTTTCGTCCGGCCGGGCCGGACGGTTGCCCTGCGGCCGTCAGCCGAGCAGCCGCTTCAGCCGCTCGCCCGCGGCGCCCAGCACCCGGCGGGCCTCGGCCAGCTTGTCCCCGCTCACCCCGCCGTCCCGGGCCGCGTCGCGGACCTGGTCGCGGAAGCGGTCGAGCAGCCGTTCCAGCTCGCGGGCCGGGTCCTCGGCCGGGTCGGTGCGCGTCCACGCGGGCAGGTCGGCCGGTGCGGCCGGCTCGTCCTCGTCCAGGTCGATCCGGGTGACGGTGATCCGCTCGTCCGACGGGGCGGGCTCGTCCGACGGGTGGCCCCAGCGGGCCGCGTCGGCCAGCCCGGACAGGCCCTTGGTCAGCTCGGCCAGGCCCTCGGCCAGCCCGGTCGGCCAGTCGCCCTTCGCGGCGTGCTCGCGCACCTGCTGCTCGACCCGGCGCTTGATCCGCAGCGCCTCCTGCTGGGCGGCGGTGCGCGAGGCCTTGGCCTGCTCGCGCAGCCGGCGGGCCTCCTCCTCGGCCGCCTTCGCCTTGGCCTTGGCCGCCTTCTCCTGCTCCCGGGCGCGCTTGGCCTGGTCCTTGGCCTGCCGCTTGAACTCGGCGAACTCGTCCTTGGCGCGCTGCCAGGAGTCGTTGTCGCCCCAGGGGCCGGCCCACGGGTCGCCCGCGCGCTCGGCGCGCTCGGCGCGGTCCGGCCGCGGCGTCTGCTTGGCGGCCTTCCACAGCTCCTCGCGCAGGTCCTTGGCGCTGTCCCGGACGTCCTCGCGGATCGCCCCGGCGAGCTGCGCCACGGAGTCCCGGATCTCCAGCTCCAGCTCGTCCAACTCACCCTGCCGGGCTTCGAGTTCGGCCCGTCCGGCGTCGGTCAGCCGGTAGACCTTGCGGCCGCCCTCGGTGCTGTGGGTGACCAGGCCCTCCTGCTCCAGCTTGGCCAGCCGCGGGTAGACCGTCCCGGCCGAGGGCGCGTACAGGCCCTGGAAGCGCTCCTCCAGCAGACGGATCACCTCGTAGCCGTGCCGCGGGGCTTCGTCCAGCAGCTTCAGCAGGTAGAGCCGGAGCCGGCCGTGGCCGAACACAGGGGTCATCTCAGGCCTCCTTGGTGAAGTCGGGCTTGCCGGAGCCGGCCGGGAGCTCCTTCGCCGGGCCGTCGTCCTCCGGCTCCGGGCGGCTCAGCACGGTGACCGAGCCGGAGACGGTGGTGACGTTGAGCTTGCCACGGCCCTCGCCGAGCTGGCCGGACAGCTTCTTGGCGCCCCAGGAGCCGCTCAGCTTGAGCTGCTCGAAGCTGCTGGAGATGTCGCCGCTGGTGGAGCCCGCCTCGACCTTGGCGTCGGCGCGGGAGGGGATCCGGACCACGACCGGGCCGCTGACGGTGGTGACCTTGACGTCGGCCTCGCCGTCGACGTCGAGGTCCAGGGTGACGGCCCCGGTGACGGCGTTGGCCTGGACCCGGTCGGCGGTGCCGGCGACGACGGTCAGCTGCCCGGAGACGGTGTTGACCCGGAGCTGGCCGCCGACCGACTGGGCGTCCACGTCACCGGTGACGGTGTTGGCGTCGGTGCGGCCGGTCAGCCCGACCAGGGTGGTGTCGCCGTTGGCGCTCTGCACCGAGACGTGCCCGGTGACGCCGGAGACGGTGGTGCCGGCGGAGACCGTGCCGAGCTTGACCTCGGTGTCGGCCGGCACGGTCAGGGTGATGCCGGCGACCCGCTTGCGCTTGAGCGAGCCGAAGAAGCTCTTGACCGAGCCGACCGACTTGAGCCAGTCGCCGAACTCGCCCCAGCTGTTGATGTCCTTGTAGGTGACCGTCAGGACGCCGTCCACCACGGTCACGTGCAGGGGATCGCCCTGGAGTTCGGTGACCTCCAGGCGGGCCGGGCCCTCGGCCGCCACCACGTTCACCCTGCCCTCGATGATCCGCACGTGCAGCGCGCGGACCGCGTCGTCGATGGTGATCCTCTCGGGGCCCTCGACCGTCCACTGGCTCATCTCTGCCGCCTCCCGTTGCCGATCGCGATGTATCGCGTTCTCTTCTAAAGACGATATATCGCGTGCCGGGAGAGTCAAGCGTGCCCGACCCCGATCCCGACCCCGATCCGCCCCCGAGGCTTCCCCTACGGGCCGCCGGCCGGGGCCGTCCGCGGACGCGCGAGAGGCCCGGGAGGCGGGTTGCCTCCCGGGCCTCTCGCAGGCCGTCACCGGGTCACTCGTCGTCCTCGTCGTCGAGCCGGGCCAGCCAGGTGGCCAGCCGCTCGACCGGGATCTCGAAGTCCGGGTTGAGGTCGACGAACTCGCGCAGGCGCTCGGCCAGCCACTCGAAGCTGACCTCCTCCTCGCCGCGCCGGTTCTGCAGCTCCTCGATGCCTCGGTCGGTGAAGTACACGGTTCGCTCCGGTCCGATGGGGGTTGACCCGGTCAGGATAGACCGGTCAGCTGGCCCGCCAGGTGCTCACGGTGACCTTGGCGGCACCGGTGGTCGGGTCGGCCTGGTCGATCGCCGCGATGGCGATGTTGTGGGTGACCCGGTCGCGCACGCAGAGCAGGCGGCCCGGGGCGACCCGGTTGTACGAGAGGTCGGTGTCCGGCCGGGAGTCGATCGCGGCCGCGCACTGCTCGGCGGTGACGGACGGTTCGGTGATCACCGCGAAGTCCGACTTGTTGTCGCCGTAGCTGGTGAAGGAGTTGGCCTTGCTGCCGGCGCCGCCGACGTTGCTCACCCCCAGGCCCCACTTGATGTCGTTGGAGCGCGGCACCACGGTGCCCGCGTCCAGGTCGATCCGGTAGGAGTCGGAGGAGTAGTCGGCCCCGGGGATCGCCAGCGACTTCTTGTCCAGCATCAGGGAGTAGCCGGTCGGCCGGGCCGGGGCCGAGACGGTGCCCTGGGGGGACTTCGAGGGCGCGGCCGTCACCGGCGCGTTGGTGTACGTGCTGCTCGGGCCGGGGGAGGAGCTCTCGGTCTGGACGGGCGCCGGGTTGGGGGTGGACGGGCCGCTGCTGACGGCCGCGCTGTCCTTCTTCTTGCCGTCGTCCAGCTTCTTCATCAGCACCACGCCGCCCGCGGTGCCGCCGACCGCCATCACCAGGGCGACGGTGAGCAGCACCTTCCAGGACACCCCGCCCTTGCGCTTGGGCTCGGGCTCCTTCTCGGGCTGCGGGTCGGCGGTCACCACCGGGCCGGGCGGCGGGGTGTCGTACGACGGCGGCTCGGACCGCAGGTGGACGGTCGGCGGGGTGGTCAGCACCGGGGCGGTCGGCGACTCGGTGGGCGGCTGCGGGGCGCCGTACGAGCCGAGCGGCGGCGGCGCGAAGCCCTGCGGGGGCGTCACGGGCGGCTGCTGCGGGTGCACCGCGGTGGCCGGATGGGTCGGGTGGGTCGGGGCGGCGACGGGGTGGGTCGGCGCGACGGGCGGCTGCGGGGGAGCGGCCGGGGCGGCGGCCGGCATCGCCGGCATCGCGGGCACCGGGGTCGGCGGGGTGGCGGGCGCGGCCGGCAGCGGCGTCGGCGGGGTCTTGGGCAGGTCGGAGCGGCGGGTGATCTCGGTGTTGACCTCGCGCGGCAGCCAGTCGTCGCCGAACCGCAGCTGGCCGCCGACCTCCGGGTGGTTGCGGGCGACCTGGATGATCTCGGCGGGGGTCGGGCGGTCCTCCGGGCTCTTCGCCAGGCAGCGCTGGATCAGCTCGCGCAGGTCGGCCGGGACGGCCGACAGGTCGGCCTCCTCGTGCACCACGCGGTAGAGCACCGCGGTGTCCGGGCCGTCGCCGAACGGCGCGGTGCCGCCGGCCACGTACGCGGCCAGGGCGCCGAGCGCGAAGACGTCGGTGGCCGGGGTGACCGGGCGCCCCTGGGCCTGCTCGGGGGACATGAAGGCGGGCGAGCCGATCCGGTAGCCGGTGCCGGTCAGCGCGGTGGCGTCGGCGGCCCGGGCGATGCCGAAGTCGATCACCCGCGGGCCGTCCCCGGCGACCAGCACGTTGGCGGGCTTGAGGTCGCGGTGGACCACCTCGACGCTGTGGATCGCCTGCAGGGCCTCGGCGATGCCGCCCATCAGCAGCAGGACGGTGCGCACCGGCAGCGCGCCGTTCTCCCGCACCACCTGCTGCAGGGACGGGCCCGGGACGTACGCGGTGACCAGCCAGGGGGCGTCGCTGTCCAGCCCGCCGGAGTCGATCACCTGCGCGGTGTAGAGCCCGTGGATCCGCTGGGCGTTGCTGACCTCCTGGGCGAAGCGGCGGCGGAACTCGCCGTCCTCGGCGAACTCCGGGCGGACCACCTTGAGCGCGACCGGGCGCCCGCCCGGGGTGTACGACAGGTAGACCCGGCCCATGCCGCCGGCGCCGAGCCGGGCGAACAGCCGGTAGCCGCCGACCTCCTTGGGATCGTCCGGCAGGAGCGGCTGGAAGACCGGAGGGAGCTTTCCGGCGTTCCGAGGCGTGTCGGCGGTCATGTGGTGGTCCCCCTGGGAGAGCGGTGAGGCGGTACGGCCGGGGCGGCGGGCGCGACGACGGGCGTCCGGCGTCCTTCTGGCGAGGCATAACCTATCGATCCGTCAGGAGTCCGTGCACAGCGGTTCCGGTTTGGTTGCAGAGCTGGAACCTTGACATGGCTCGACGGTGAAACGGTTCTCCCGGGAACGAGCGGTGGAAAGCGGGCGGCGGAGAACGACGCGGCCCCCGTCCTCCCGGGTGGGAGGACGGGGGCCGGTGAGCCCTCGGCGCCTCAGGGCGCCGCAGCGTCTGGCGTCAGAGCGAGAAGACCTCTTCGATCAGCGCCTGCTGCTCGGCGGCGTGCCGCTTGGCCGAGCCGACCGCCGGGGACGAGGCCGTCGTGCGGGCGACGCGGCGCAGGCGGGAGCCGCCGGCGCTGCGGCCGATGACGACCTGCAGGTGGTCGACCAGGTTCATCGCGATGAACGGCCAGGCACCCTGGTTGTCCGGCTCCTCCTGCGCCCAGACGAACTGGACGTTGTCGCCGTAGCGGGCCAGCTCCTCCTGGAGCTCGGCCACCGGCAGCGGGTAGAGCCGCTCGACCCGGACGATCGCGGTGTCGGTGACGCCGCGCTCGGTGCGGGCCGCCTCCAGGTCGTAGTAGAACTTGCCGGCGGTGATGACCACCTTGCGGACCTGCGCCGGGTCGACGGTGGCGTCGCCGATGACCGGGCGGAACGAGCCGGACAGGAACTCCTCGGTCGCACTCGCCGCGGCCTTCAGACGCAGCATCGACTTCGGGGTGAAGACGACCAGCGGCTTGTGGTGCGGGTTGTGCGCCTGCCAGCGCAGCAGGTGGAAGTAGTTCGACGGCAGGGTCGGCATGGCGACCGTCATGTTGTTCTGCGCGCACAGCTGGAGGAAGCGCTCCGGGCGGGCGGACGAGTGGTCCGGGCCCTGGCCCTCGTAGCCGTGCGGCAGCAGCAGGGTGACGCCGGAGTGCTGGCCCCACTTCTGCTCGGCGGAGGCGATGTACTCGTCCACCATGGTCTGCGCGCCGTTGACGAAGTCGCCGAACTGCGCCTCCCACATGACCAGCGCGTTCGGGCGGGTCAGCGAGTAGCCGTACTCGAAGCCCATGGCCGCGTACTCCGACAGCAGGCTGTCGTAGACGGTGTAGCGGGCCTGGTCCTCGGTGAGGTACTGCAGCGGGGTGTAGTCCTCGCCGGTCTTGCGGTCGATCAGGACGGCGTGCCGCTGGCCGAAGGTGCCGCGGCGGCTGTCCTGGCCGGCCAGGCGGACCGGGTGGCCCTCCATGAGCAGCGAGCCGATGGCGAGGGTCTCGCCCATCGCCCAGTCGATGGTGTTGTCCTCGACCGAGCCGGCGCGGCGCTGCAGCTGCGGCAGCAGACGCGGGTGGACGGTCAGCCAGTCCGGGTGGTTCACCTGGGAGGCGGCGATCCGCTTGACCATCTCCTGGGAGATGCCGGTCTGGATGGAGACCGGGAAGTCGGCGACCGGCTTGCCGGCGGTGGCGTCGGCCGGCGCCTGGGCCGCGTCGCGGACCTCGGCGAAGACCTTCTCCAGCTGGCCCTGGAAGTCCTGGAGCGCCTGCTCCGCCTCTTCCATGGTGATGTCGCCGCGACCGATCAGGCCCTCGGTGTACAGCTTGCGCACCGAGCGCTTCTTGTCGATCAGGTCGTACATCAGCGGCTGGGTGAACGACGGGTTGTCGGCCTCGTTGTGACCGCGGCGGCGGTAGCAGATGAGGTCGATCACCACGTCCTTGTGGAACTCCTGACGGAACTCGAAGGCGAGCCGCGCGACGCGGACCACGGCCTCCGGGTCGTCGCCGTTCACGTGGAAGATCGGGGCCTCGATCATGCGGGCCACGTCGGTGCAGTACATCGAGGAGCGCGAGGACGCCGGGGCGGCGGTGAAGCCGACCTGGTTGTTCACCACGACGTGCACGGTGCCGCCGGTGCGGTAGCCGCGCAGCTGCGACATGTTCAGGGTCTCCGCGACGACGCCCTGGCCGGCGAAGGCCGCGTCGCCGTGGATCTGGATCGGCAGCACCGGGAAGGTGGTGCCGCCCTGGTCCAGGATGTCCTGCTTGGCGCGGGCGATGCCCTCGAC
Source organism: Kitasatospora sp. NPDC096140 (assembly GCF_040303045.1). Taxonomy (NCBI): domain Bacteria; kingdom Bacillati; phylum Actinomycetota; class Actinomycetes; order Kitasatosporales; family Streptomycetaceae; genus Kitasatospora; species Kitasatospora sp. NPDC096140. The sequence continues at coordinate 82,587 of NZ_JBEOUW010000019.1, read as the reverse complement.
GACCGGGTCCACGGCCTCCAGGTGGGAGGGGTTCGCGGCGAGCGAGACCTTGATGGTCTCGCCGTCCAGGCCGGTGAAGGTGCCGTCGGCGCCCAGGTGGTACTTGACGTCGCCGGAGCCGTGCATCGACTTCGGGTCGAGGTTGCCCTCGAACTCGCCGAAGATCTTGCCGTACGGCTTGCCGACGATGTTGGCCAGCACGTTCAGGCGGCCGCGGTGGGCCATGCCGATGACGGCCTCGTCCAGGCGGTGCTCGGCGGCGGCGTCGATGGTCGCGTCCAGCAGCGCGATCAGCGACTCACCGCCCTCCAGCGAGAAGCGCTTCTGGCCGACGTACTTGGTCTGCAGGAAGGTCTCGAAGGCCTCGGCCGAGTTCAGGCGGCGGAGGATCCGCAGCTGCTCCTCGCGCTCGGGCTTGGAGTACGGCTTCTCCAGGCGCTCCTGCAGCCACTTGCGCTGCTTCGGGTCCTGGATGTGCATGTACTCGATGCCGACGGTGCGGCAGTAGGTGTTGCGCAGCAGGCCGAGGATGTCGCGGAGCTTCATCATCTTCTGGCCGCCGAAGCCGCCGACCGCGAACTCGCGCTCCAGGTCCCACAGGGTGAGGCCGTGCGTGGTGACGTCCAGGTCGGGGTGCTTGCGCTGCTTGTACTCCAGCGGGTCGGTGTCGGCCATCAGGTGACCGCGGACCCGGTAGGAGTGGATCAGCTCCATGACGCGCGCGGTCTTGTTGACCTCGTCGTCGTGGGTGGTGGCGACGTCGGTGGCCCAGCGGACCGGCTCGTACGGGATCCGCAGCGACTCGAAGATCTCGTCGTAGAAGCCGTTCTCGCCGAGCAGCAGGCGGTGGATCTCGCGCAGGAACTCGCCGGACGCCGCGCCCTGGATGACGCGGTGGTCGTAGGTCGAGGTCAGCGTCATGATCTTGGAGACGCCCAGGCGGGACAGGGTCTCCGGGGCGGAGCCCTGGAACTCGGCCGGGTACTCCATGGCGCCGACGCCGACGATGGTGCCCTGGTTCTGCATCAGGCGCGGCACGGAGTGCACGGTGCCGATGCCGCCGGGGTTGGTCAGCGAGACCGTGACGCCGGTGAAGTCGTCCATGGTCAGCTTGTTGGCGCGGGCCCGGCGGACGATGTCCTCGTAGGCCTGCCAGAAGCCGAAGAAGTCGAGGGTCTCGGCCTTCTTGATGGCCGCGACGACCAGCTGGCGGTCACCGTTGGGCTTGACCAGGTCGATGGCCAGGCCGAGATTGACGTGCTCCGGCTTGACCAGGAAGGCCTTGCCGTCCTCCACCTTGTAGCTGTGGTTCATGCCCGGGGCGGCCTTGATGGCCTGGACCAGGGCGTAACCGATCAGGTGGGTGAAGGAGACCTTGCCGCCGCGGGCGCGCTGCAGGTGGTTGTTGATGACGATGCGGTTGTCGATCAACAGCTTCGCCGGCACGGCGCGGACCGAGGTCGCGGTCGGCACCTCCAGCGAGGCGTCCATGTTGGTGGCGACGGCCTTCGCCGGGCCGCGCAGCTGGACCAGCTCGGGGCCGGCGGTGGCGGCGGGCGCGGCCGGGGCCGGGGCGGCGGCCTTCGGGGCCGGGGGCGCGGCGGGCGCGGCGGCGAGCGGGGCGGCAGCCGGGGCCGGAGCGGCCGGAGCGGCCGGTGCGGCGGTGGCGGGCGCGGCCGGAGCAGCAGCGGCGGGCGCGGGGGCAGCGGCAGGGGTCGGCGTGGGGCCGGCCTGGGTCGCGGCCTGGGTCACTGGGGTCACCTCGGTACCGGGCTTGTAGTCGGCGAAAAAGTCCCACCAGGCTCGGTCGACCGAGTTCGGGTCCTGGAGGTACTGCTGGTAGATCTCGTCGACGAGCCACTCATTGGGGCCGAAGCCAGTGGAGCTTGCCGAGCTGTTGGGGGTTTCTTGGGACTGTGGCGACACGGCGGCAACCGCCCTCTTCCGCTTCCTTTTGGGATGTTTGGACAGCGGGGATTAAGGCTACGCCCCTGACCGATGATCGCGCAGTCCCCGGGGGCCAGGCGTCGTCCAGATCACAGTCCTGACCTGCAGTTTGGCTGAAAAAGTACGTTAGAAAGCCGTATCTGAGGGGAACCGATCGGCGTCGAAGGCGCCTGATACCCGGACCAAACCGGACAAACCCGTACAGTAATCCGCTAACGATCTTCGTATGCGTCTGTGTCGGATCTGTGACAAATGTCCCGGCCGTCGCCCGGCCGTCGCCCGGGCAGGCGGACCTCGATCCGGCAGCCGCGCGGCGACTCGGCGACCGCGATCCGCCCGCCGTGCAGGTCCACCGCCCAGCGGGCGATGGCCAGGCCCAGACCGGTGCCGCCGTCCGCGCCCGGTCCGGCGGCGGTCGCGGTGCCGCTGCGGCTGAACCGCTCGAAGACCCGGGTGCGGTCGGCCAGGGGGATGCCCGGGCCCTCGTCCTGGACCTCCAGCAGCAGGGCGCCGTTCTCGCCGTCGGGCCGCGCGCGCACCGTCACGGTCCCGCCGGGCGGGGAGTGCTTGCAGGCGTTGTCGACCAGGTTGGCGACCACCTGGTGCAGCCGCTCCGGGTCCGCGACGCCGGTCAGGCCGGCCGGGCTGACCTCCAGGGCCAGCCGGACGTCCCCGCGTCGGGAGAAGGCCCCGCCGGCCGTCGCGCCGTCCACGGTGACCCCGCGCAGCACGCCGTCCAGGAACTCGCGCACCTCGAAGGGGCGCGCGTCCAGGTCGACCACGCCGTCGTCGATCTTGGAGAGGTCGAGCAGGTGGGTGACCAGGCGGCCGAGCCGCTCGGTCTGCTCCAGAGCCGCACCCAGGGTCGCCGGATTGGGCTGGACGACACCGTCGACCACGTTCTCCAGGACGGCGCGCAGCGCGGCGATCGGCGTGCGCAGCTCGTGCGAGACGTTGGCGACCAGCTCGCGCCGGTGCTGGTCGGCGGCCTCCAGGTCGGCGGCCATCCCGTTGAAGGCGGCCGCGAGTTCGCCGATCTCGTCGCGCGAGTTCACCTCGACCCGGCGGCTGTAGTCGCCGGAGGCCATCGCGCGGGCGGCGTCCGTCATCTCGCGCAGCGGGGCGGTCAGCCCGTGCGCGAGGAACTGCATGAAGAGCAGCGAGGCGATCATGGAGAAGACCATGATGATCCGGATCTGGGTCTCGGACCGGATCGCCACGACCACCATCCCGGTGGCCAGGAACACGGAGACGATCACCAGCAGGGCGAGCTTGCCCTTGATCGAGCGGACCGGGTCGAGCGGCCGGATGTCGGCCCAGACCCGGTGGGCGGCACGGACGGCCAGCGGCTGCGGCCGCGCGCCGTCGGATTCCCCGTTGCGTTGCTGTGGAAAGGTCATTGGTTCCCTGTGGTCCCCGCGTGTGTCCCCCGCGTGGTGGCCAGGCGTCGTCCGGACACGGGCCCCCCGGCGGCCCGTCGTCCGGGGTCGGCCTAGGAGAGCGGGGCTTCCAGGGCGTACCCGACGCCGTGCACGGTGCGGATCCAGCTGGCGCCGATCTTCCGGCGCAGCGCCTTGACGTGGCTGTCCACCGTGCGGGTGCCGGACGCGTCCGTCCAGTCCCAGACCTCGGCCAGCAACTGCTCGCGGGTGAGCACCGCGCGCGGCTGGGCGGCCAGGCAGGCGAGCAGGTCGAACTCGGTCGGCGTCAGGTGGACGTCGCCCGAGGCCAGCCGGACCCGGCGCTGCACGTGGTCGATCTCCAGCTCGCCGAAGCGCAGGCTGCCGAGCGCGGGCGTGCGGGCGGCCTGCTGGGCGCGCTCGACGCGGCGCAGCAGCACGTTGACCCGGGCGGCCAGTTCGCGCATCGAGAACGGCTTCGTCATGTAGTCGTCCGCGCCGACGCCGAGGCCGACCAGCAGGTCCGTCTCGTCGTCGCGCGCGGTCAGCATCAGCACCGGCACCGGGCGCTGCGCCTGGATCCGGCGGCACACCTCCAGGCCGTCGAAGCCGGGCAGCATGATGTCGAGGACGACGAGGTCCGGCTGCCAGGTGTGGAAGCCGTCGACCGCGCCGGGGCCGTCGTGGGCCACGGCGACCTTGAAGCCCTCCGCGCCCAGTCGGGCCGCGATCGACTCGGCGATCGTCGGCTCGTCCTCCACCACCAGCACTCTGCGTTGGCTGCTCACCGTGCCGCCGGTGTTGACGTTGTCCTGCTGAATTTCTGTCACGGTCACGCCACCGCCCCCAGGGCTGCGGGCCGGCCACCTGTGGGGATGGCGGGGCTCCGCTCGTAGTCTTGTTCCGTCGTGGACTGTGCCGGGTCCGCCGTCCCGTCGCGCGATCGGGAGGCGAGGACGGATTCGTCGGCCGCCCACTTCTCCCGCGCACTTCGCAGCGTACGGACAACGGATGCTTTCCGGCAGGTGGACCGGACGTTTCCGGCCCGTGGGCCGGCTGTTCGGGCCGCCCGCTGACCCACTGCACGAGTGGGCACGGGCCGATACCTTACCCGGCGAATTTTCACTGCGTAACGGTACGTATGCAGTCGAGTTGACGCCAAGTCGCCGGTCAGAGGCCCTACTGACGCGTCAATCGAAACAAGGTCTGGACCAATGTCGGGAATCCGGCACTCCGCCGAGGCGGCGGTCTTCACGGGCTTTTCCCAGCTGCCTCCCAGAACCTCGACGTACCGTGGCCACGACAACACCCGTCCGGGCGGAACCCGCGGTGCGTGCCGGTACGTTGGGCACGGGGAGTGAGCCGGCGGCTACGGGTGCGGAGCGGAGGCGGCATGGCGGGTCTGCGGCGGGACGCCGACGGCTGCGCGCCCGCGGGAGCGCCGTACGGGATGCTCCGGCACGGGCTGCGCACCGGCGTCGTGCGGTGGCTGCTGGAACGCGTGCCGACACCCCGGCGCAACCCCTTCACCCTCGGGTACCTCGCCGTCGTGGGAGCCACCACGACCTTCGCCGGGCTCGCGGACCCGGAACTCGTGCAGCGCCTGCAGGAGGCCTCCAGCTCGGACGGTCACAACCTGCTCCAGCATCCCGTCCGGGCCCTCGTCCTGAGCGGGTTCTGGGTGGCCGGCGAGGTGTGGATGCCGTACCTGTGGGGATTCGCCTTCACCCTCGCGCCGCTGGAGCGCAAGGTCGGGCCGGCCCGGGCGGCGGCGGTCTTCGCGGCCGGGCACGTCGCGGCCACGCTGCTCTCCCAGGGCGTGGTGATCCTCGCGGTGGAGACCGGGCGGATGGCGCCCGAGGCGATGGACCACCTGGACATCGGGGTCAGCTACGGCGTGCTCGCCTGCCTGGGCGCGGTGGCCGGGCTGCTCTCCTGGCCCGGGCGGCTGCTCGCGCTGGGCGGCGCCGGGCTGATGATCGCCGAGCAGATCGCCTCCGACAAGGACGTGGTCACCGCGGTGGGGCACCCGGCGGCGGTGCTCACCGGGGTGGCGCTCTGGCGCTGGCTGCGGCGCATCGAACGGCGCCCGCCCCGGTCCCGCACCGCGACGGTCGGCGCCGCGCCCGCGCGCGGCGGGGCGCGCGTGCGGACCGCGCGCTGAGGCTCGCGCGCCGAGGTTCGCGCCGAGGTCGGCGCACCGGCATTCACGTGCGGGCATTCACGCGCTGACGTTCACGCGCTGATGTATACGCGCTGATGTTCACGTGCAGCCATTCACGCGCTGCCGTTCACGTGCCGACGTTCGCGTGCTGACGTTCATGCGCCGGGGTTCGGGGGGCTGGGCTCCCTCGGCACGTCCAGGAATTCCCCAGATTCGACGGACGCTTCCCAGGTGCGCTTTTGACGGCCCGCCCGCGGCCCGCCCGCGCCGCCTTCCCGGCCGGATCGTGTTCGCTCACGGCGAACTGAACCCCGGGAACATCCGGCCCCCGCCAAGCCTTAGTCAGGTCGACTCAAGTTCACTGACTGGGGAGAGATCATGGCATCGACGTCCACACCGCTCACCCTGCCCGTGCTGCCGCTCGACGACGAGGTCGTCCTGCCGGGCATGGTGGTCCCGCTGGACCTGAAGGACACCGAGGTGCGCGCCGCCGTCGAGGCCGCCCGCGCCGCGGCCGCCGGCGGCGGCAAGCCGCAGGTCCTTCTGGTCCCGCGGGTGGACGGCTCGTACGCGGCGGCCGGCACGCTGGCGGCCGTGGAGCAGGTCGGCCGGCTGGCCGACGGCCCGAACACCGCCGGCCAGCCGGTCGCGCTGGTGCGCGCCGTGCGCCGGCTCCGGATCGGCGTCGGCACCACCGGCCCCGGCGCCGCCCTCTGGGTGGAGACCACCCCGTTCCGGGAGTCCTCCGTGGGCACCCCGGTGGCCGGCCGGGCCGCCGAGCTGGTCAAGGAGTACAAGGCGCTGTCCACCCAGTGGCTGCGCAAGCGCGGCGCCTGGCAGATCGTGGACCGGGTCGCCCAGATCGAGGGCGTCGGCGAGCTCGCCGACAACATCGGCTACGCGCCCTTCGCCACCGCCGAGCAGAAGCTCAAGGTGCTCCTGGAGGCCGACCAGGTCGCCCGCCTGGAGTACGCGCTGACCCTGCTGCGCGACCACCTCGCCGAGGAGGAGGTCAACGACACCATCCGCAAGGACGTCGAGGAGGGCGTGGCCAAGCAGCAGAAGGAGTTCCTGCTCCGCCGCCAGCTGGAGGCCGTCCGCAAGGAGCTGGCCGAGCTGAACGGCGAACCGGCCGACGAGGAGGGCGACTACCGCGCCCGGGTCGAGGCCGCCGACCTCCCGGCGAACGTCCGCGAGGCCGCGCTCAAGGAGGTCGACAAGCTGGAGCGCGCCTCCGACCAGTCGCCCGAGGGCTCCTGGATCCGCACCTGGCTGGACACCGTCCTGGAGCTGCCCTGGAACGAGCGCACCGAGGACGCCTACGACATCGCCGGCGCCCGCGCGGTGCTGGACGCCGACCACGCCGGCCTGGCCGACGTGAAGGAGCGCATCGTCGAGTACCTGGCCGTCCGCAAGCGCCGGGCCGACCAGGGGCTCGGGCTGGTCGGCGGCCGTCGGGGCGGCGCGGTGCTGGCCCTGGTCGGGCCTCCCGGGGTCGGAAAGACCTCGCTCGGCGAGTCGGTGGCCCGCGCCATGGGCCGCACGTTCGTCCGGGTCGCGCTCGGCGGCGTCCGGGACGAGGCCGAGATCCGCGGCCACCGGCGCACCTACGTCGGCGCGCTGCCCGGCCGGCTGGTGCGGGCGATCAAGGAGGCCGGCTCCATGAACCCGGTCGTCCTGCTCGACGAGATCGACAAGGTCGGCTCCGACTACCGGGGGGACCCGGCCGCCGCCCTGCTGGAGGTGCTGGACCCGGCGCAGAACCACACCTTCCGGGACCACTACCTGGAGGTCGAGCTCGACCTCTCCGACGTCGTCTTCCTCGCCACCGCCAACGTGCTGGAGGCCATCCCCGAGCCGCTGCTCGACCGGATGGAGCTGGTCCGGCTGGACGGCTACACCGAGGACGAGAAGGTCGTCATCGCCCGCGACCACCTGCTCCCGCGCCAGCTGGAGAAGGCCGGCCTCGGCGGCGAGCAGGTCAGCGTCGACGAGACGGCGCTGCGCCGCCTCGCCGGGGAGTACACCCGCGAGGCGGGCGTCCGGAACCTGGAGCGCTCGATCGCCCGGGTGCTGCGCAAGATCGCCGCGCAGGCCGAGCTGGGCGAGCGCGAGCTGCCGGCCGCGGTCGGCGCGGAGGACCTGCGCGCCCTGATCGGCAGGCCGCACCACGTGCCGGAGTCCGCCCAGGAGCCGGCCGAACGCCGCACCGCCGTCCCCGGCGTGGCCACCGGCCTCGCGGTGACCGGTGCCGGCGGCGACGTCCTCTACATCGAGGCCTCGCTGGCCGACGCCGAGACCGGCGGCACCGGGCTGACCCTCACCGGGCAGCTGGGCGACGTGATGAAGGAGTCCGCGCACATCGCGCTCTCCTTCCTGCGCTCGCGCGGCGCCGAGCTGGAACTGCCGGTCACCTCGCTGCGCGACCGCGGCGTGCACCTGCACGTCCCGGCCGGGGCCGTCCCCAAGGACGGGCCGAGCGCCGGCATCACCATGACCACGGCACTCGCCTCGCTGCTCTCCGGCCGCAAGGTGCGCACCGACGTGGCGATGACCGGCGAGGTGTCGCTGACCGGGCGGGTGCTGCCGATCGGCGGGGTGAAGCAGAAGCTGCTCGCCGCCGACCGGGCCGGGGTCACCACGGTGATCATCCCCAAGCGCAACGAGGCCGACCTGGACGACGTCCCGGCCGAGGTGCTGGAGCGGCTCACCGTCCACCCGGTGTCGGACGTCCGCGAGGTGCTGAAGCTGGCGCTGGAGCCGGCCGAGGTACTGGTGGCGGCCGCCTGATCCGCGGTTTCCGGTTCCAGGGGCCGACGGCATCTCCGCGTGCGAGACTGCGGAGATGCCGTCCCCCACGCAGCGCGCCCTGGCCCGGGTGCCGGACCGGCTGCGCCCCTTCCTGGTGCGCCACCGCCGGCTGGTGAAGTTCCTGCTGGTCGGGGGCACCTGCTTCGTGCTCACCATGGTGATCAACCTGGAGCTCAAGTTCACCGTGCTGCAGCACAAGCCGGTGGTCGCGCTGACCGTCGCGACCGTGATCGCCACCGTCGTCTCGTACGTGCTGAACCGCCGCTGGGCCTTCCGGGCCGGCGGCCGCCAGCGCGAGGCCCTGCTGTTCTTCCTGGTCAGCGCGGTGGCGATCGGCGTCAACGACGTGCCGCTGGCGATCTCGCGGTACGTGCTGGACCTGCGGGAGCCGTTCGTCAGCTCCTTCACCCAGGAGGTCGCGGACTTCCTCAGCGGCATGGTGGTCGGCACCTTCATCGCGATGCTGTTCCGCTTCTGGGCGATGCAGCGGTGGGTCTTCACCCGGCTCGCCGACCGTCCCGCGGCCGGACCCGGCCTGGTCGGGACGGTGTCCCCGGAACCCGGTTACGCTGCACCCGAGATGCCACGGGATGTGTCGTAGGGGGCGAGGTGAGCCTGATGCACGAACCGGACGGTGTCCGGACCGGGCCCGCCAGCCAGCAGGGCATGCGCCGGGCCAACCTGGCGCTGGTGCTCGGGGTGATCGCGCGCGGCCCGCGCTCCCGCGCCGAGGTGGCCGCCGAGACCGGACTGACCAGGGCCGCGGTCTCCTCGCTCGCCGAACAGCTGATCGCCGCCGGCCTGGTGGTCGAGGCGGGCCCCGCCGCGCCCAGCGGCAAGGTCGGCCGCCCCGGCACCGCGCTCGGACTCAACCCGCTCGGCCCCGGCGGACTCGGCGCCGAGATCGGCGTCCGCCACCTGGGCGCCTGCGTGGTCGACCTGCGCGGCGAGGTCCGCGCCTCGCGGCGCCGGGAGATCTCCAACCGCGGCCGGGAGCCCGCCGCCGTCATGGCCGACCTCGCGCAGCTGCTGCGCGCGGTCGTCGCCGAGGCGGGCCTGCGCCCGGCCGGACTCACCCTGGCCGTGCCCGGACTGGTCGGCGACTCCGGCGCGGTGCTGCAGCACGCCGCCAACCTGGGCTGGCAGGACGTCCCGGTGGCCGCCGAACTGCGCGCGGCCCTGCGACCGGCCGCGGACGGCCTGGCCGAGCTGCCGGTCGAGGCCGACAACGAGGCCAACCTCGGCGGGCTGGCCGAGCGCTGGCTGGGCGACGGCCCGGAGGACTTCCTCTACGTCTCCGCCGAGGCCGGGGTAGGCGCCGCGATCGTGGTCGGCGGGCGGCTGCTGCGCGGCGCGCGCGGCCACGCGGGCGAGTTCGGCCACGTACCGGTCCGCCCCGACGGACCCCGCTGCGCCTGCGGGGCGCACGGCTGCCTGGAGCAGTACGCGGGCGAGGCGGCGGTGCTGGCGGCGGCCGGCCTGTCCGGCGCCCGGGGCGACTGGGTGACGCTGCTCGCCGAGCGGGCCGCGGCCGGCGAGCGGGCGGCCCGGGCGGCCCTGGCCGGCGCCGGGTCGGCGCTCGGCATCGCGGCCGCCGGCGCGGTGAACCTGCTGGACCCGGCCGAGGTCGTCCTGGGCGGCGGCTACGCCCGGCTGGCGCCCTGGCTGCTCCCCGCCATGCGCACCGAGCTGGCCGCCCGGGTCACCGTCCGGCCGTGGGCCGAGGACCGGCTGACCGTCTCCCGGCTGGGCCGCCGCGGCCCGCTGTCGGGTGCGGCGGTGAGCGTCGTGCGCGCCATCGTCGCCGACCCGGGGATGCTCTCGGTCGGCTGACCCTCCGTACGGCCCGCCCGCCCGGAACGGGCTGCCCCGCCCGGAACGCGCCGGAACGCGCCGGAACGGACCGAGCCGGCGCCGGAACGGGCCGAGCCCCCGGCCGGTGGGGCCGGGGGCTCGGTGCTGCCGGGGAGCGGGGAGGATCAGGCCTCGACGCTGACGGGCTCGCGCTCGGGCTGCTCGGCACGGGGGCCGCGCAGGACGGCCAGGAAGGCGATGCCGATGCCGACCAGGGCCCAGATCACCAGGACCAGGACCGGCATCCCCAGGTTGGTCGAGTCGAAGTAGGCGATCGACTTGGTGACGCTGGTGCCGGCGCCGTTCGGGATCACCGAACCGATGGCCCGCCAGAACGGCGGCATCATCGGCGCCGGGTAGACCCCGCCCGCGCTCGGGTTGCCCAGGACGACGAAGACCAGCACCGCGATGCCGATGCCGATGATCCCGAACAGGCACTGCAGCGCCATGGTGAACGCGCCGACCGAGAAGACCACCAGGGCGCCGACGGCGGACAGGGCGAGGATCGAGCCGGGCAGGGCGTCCAGCACCGGTCCGGCGATGATCGTGCCGCCGATGCCGGCCGCGACCGAGTAGAGCGCCAGGACGCCCAGGCGGATCAGCAGGCGGTGGGCGTTGGCCGGCTTGGAGCCCGCGCTGATGCCGAGGATCGAGGCGACCAGGTAGCCGCCGACGCACCAGCCGATCACCAGGTAGAAGGAGGACAGGCCGTTGGTGTCGCCCTTGGCGAGCGGCACGACGTCCTGGACCTTGACCGTACGGCCCTGGGTCTGGTCGATCGCGGTGGTGATGCTCTCGGCGGCCTTGGCGGCGGACGGGCCGCGGGCGCCGCCGACCAGCAGGGTGTCCTCGGTGCCGGTCGGGTTCACGACCCACGCGGCGTAGATCTTCTGGTCCTTGATCTGCGCGGTCGCGGTCTCGGCGTCCGGCGCGGTGACGGCCTTGACGGCGTCGTTCGGGACCGCCTCCAGTGCGCCGACCAGCTTGGGCGTGACCTGCGGCGGGGCGACCACCGCGATGGAGAGGTTGTGCGGGGCGGGCTTGTGCAGCGCCCCGATGTAGGAGGTGATGAAGCCGAGCTGGAGGAGCAGCACTCCGATCACGAGCAGTGCCGCGCGCGGTGTGACCGCGCTCTTCAGTTCGGCGACGAAACCCTGCCCAGGGGCTGCCATCGACATCTCCTTGCGTAACGGAGGAAAACGGATCTTCAGAGCCGATACTTCATACCATGAAGTAGTTGGCTCGTGGCACCTCCCGCGCGCGGGGCTGGCCGGTGCCACTGGGCGATACTGACGCGGTGAGCGACGAGGAAGCCCTGGTGGCGGTGGAGCGAGAGGTCGCGCTGATGTTCCGGCGGGGCCGGGCCAGAGTGGCGGAACTCTCACGCCGGGTGCACCCCGGACTGGAGGGCATGGCGTACAGCATGCTCGGCTACATCGAGCAGGCCGGGCGGGTCCGGGTGACCGACGTCGGCGTGCACTTCGCAGTGGGCAAGGCGACGGTGAGCCGGCAGATCCGGGCCCTGGAGGAGCTCGGGCTGGTGGCCCGGGAGGCCGACCTGCTGGACCGCCGGGCCGCGCTGGTGTCGCTGACCGAGGACGGGCGGCGGCGCTACCTGGCCGCCCGGGACGTCCGGATGCGACGGGTGCGCGAGGTGATGGGCGGCTGGTCGCCGGACGACGTGGTCCGCTTCGCGGATCTGCTGCGCCGCTTCAACGACGTCCTGGGGGAGCCGTCGGCCGAGTGACCGGGGCCCGCGGGCAGGTGTGACCGGGGCCCGCGCACGGGTGTGACCGGGGCCCGCGGGCAGGTGGGGCCGGGGCCCGTGGTGCGGGCCTTTACCCGCCCTTGAAGAAAGTTGCCTAATTCAACCATCTCCTCTTATGGTTGCTTAAGGCAACGAACTTTCATGATGCGCGTATCCCGCACGCCTGCGCCGAAGGACCCAGATGACCGTGACCACCGAGGCGGTGAGCGGCAGTGCCGCCGCCGTCGACGACCGACAGATGACCCACCGGCAGGTGATGGAGGCGCTCTCCGGCCTGCTGCTCGGCCTCTTCGTGGCCGTGCTCTCCTCGACCGTCGTCTCCAACGCCCTGCCGCACATCCTGGCCGACCTGCACGGCGGCCAGTCCGCCTACACCTGGGTGATCACCGCGGCCCTGCTCACCCTCACCGCCTCCACCCCGATCTGGGGCAAGCTCTCCGACCTCGCCAGCAAGAAGCTGCTGCTGCAGATCGCCCTGCTGATCTACATCGCGACCTCCGCCCTGGCCGGCCTCTCGCAGAACACCGGTGAGCTGATCGCCTGCCGCGCGCTGCAGGGCATCGGCGCCGGCGGTGTCGTCGCACTGGGCCAGATCTGCCTGGCCGCGATGGTCCCGCCGCGCGAGCGCGGCCGGTACAGCGGCTACTTCGGCGCGGTCTTCGCGCTGGCCACCATCGGCGGCCCGCTGATCGGCGGCGTCATCGTGGACACCTCCTGGCTGGGCTGGCGCTGGTGCTTCTACGTCGGCATCCCGTTCGCGCTGGCCGCGATCGTGGTCGTCCAGCGGACCCTCAAGCTGCCGGTGGTCAAGCGCAAGGCGAAGATCGACTACCTGGGCGCGCTGGTCATCACCGCCGCGGTCAGCCTGCTGATGATCTGGATCACGCTGGCCGGCAAGAACTACGCGTGGCTGTCCTGGCAGACCGCGGCCATGGTCGGCGGCGGCCTGGTGCTGGGCGCGCTGGCCGTCGTGGTCGAGCGCCGCGCCGCCGAGCCGATCATCCCGCCGGACCTCTTCAGGTACCGCACCGTCACCCTGGCCGCCCTCGCCAGCGTGCTGGTCGGCGTCGGGATGTACGGCGCGACCACCTTCCTCAGCCAGTACTTCCAGCTGGCCCGCGCCAAGTCCCCGACCACGGCCGGCCTGATGACCCTGCCGATGATCCTCGGCCTGGCCGTCTCCTCGGCCGTCGCCGGCCGGCTGATCACCAAGTACGGCAAGTGGAAGGCCTACCTCGTCGCCGGCACCGCGCTGCTCGCGGTCGGCTTCGCCCTGCTCGGCACCGCCCGGGCCGACACGGACTACGGGCTGCTCTCCCTCTACATGGCGATCACCGGCATCGGTCTCGGCCTGACCAGCCAGAACCTGGTGCTCGCGGTGCAGAACACGGTGCCCCGGCACGAGCTCGGCGCGGCCAGCTCGGTGGTCACCTTCTTCCGCACCATGGGCGGCGCGATGGGCGTCTCCGCGCTCGGCGCGCTGATGACGAACAAGGTCGGCCACTACCTGGCGGAGAACCTGGCCGCCGCGCACGTCCCGGCCGGGCACGCGGCGGCCGGCGGCGGCATCCCGGACCTGCACAGGCTGCCCGCCCCGATCGTCCCGCTGGTGACGGACGCCTTCGGCCACGGCGTCGGCACCGTCTTCCTGTGGGCCGCGCCCTCCGCGGCGCTGGCCTTCGTCACCGTGCTGTTCATCCGGGAGACGGCGCTGAAGACCACCCAGGAGAACTGACCGCCCAGGAGGGCTGATCGGCCGGGAGGACCGGACCGCCGGGAGGACCGGCCGGACGTCGGGATACGCGAAGGGGCCGGGGAGTGCAGTGCGCACTCCCCGGCCCCTTCGCGTCGGCCCCGCCGGTCGCTAGTGACCGGCGATCAGCGACAGGCCGTAGCCGACGGCCGCGGCGCAGACCGCGAAGCAGGCGTACGCGCCGGCCAGGGCCAGCTTGCCGCCGCCGGAAGCCGGGGCGCTGCCGCCCTCGCGGGCGGCGCTCAGCGCGGCCTCGCGGCGGGACAGCGCCAGGATGCCGAGCGCGAAGACGGCGACGACGGCGACGGTGATGCCGAAGCTGAAGCCGGCGGTCTGGGCCAGGGCGTTCCACTTGATGTGCATGGTGAGTGCTCCTCAGCCGGCGGCGCTCAGGCCGCGACCGTGGTCGAGGCGGGGGTGGGGACGTTCGAGGTGGCCGCGGTCGGTGCGACCTCGACCGGGGTGACGTCGTTGACGTTGTCCGCGCCGACCGGCTGGCGGCGGGAGATCAGCCACATCGCGCCCGAACCGGCCACCAGCGCGGCGCCGACCAGGACGATGCCCCAGGTGCCCTGCTCGGCCAGCAGGGCCGCGCCGCCGGAGACCACGGCGGCGGCCGGGAGGGTCAGGCCCCAGGTGTAGACCATGCGGCGGACCAGGCTCCAGCGCAGCTCGCCCTTCGGGCCGCCGAGGCCGGCACCCATGATGCCGCCGGAGCAGACCTGGGTGGTGGAGAGGCCGAAGCCCATGTGCGAGGAGGTCAGGATGACGGTCGCGGCGGCCGACTCGGAGGCGAAGCCCTGCGGCGGCCGGATGTCGGCCAGGCCCTTGCCCATCGAGCGGATGATCCGCCAGCCGCCCATGTAGGTGCCGAGCGCGATCGCGGCACCCGCGGAGACGATCACCCAGGTGGGGGGCAGCGCGCCGTGCGGCAGGGCGCCGACCGAGACCAGGGTCAGGGTGATGATGCCCATCGTCTTCTGGGCGTCGTTGGTGCCGTGCGCGAGCGAGATCAGCGAGGACGAGAAGATCTGGCCGGTCTTGAAGCCCTTCTCGGTGGCCGCGTGGTCGCCCTTGCGGGTGATCGCGTAGGCCAGCTTCGTGGCGCCCCAGGAGGCCAGGCCGGCGACGAGCGGGGAGGCCACCGCCGGGATGATGATCTTGGTGACGACGGTGTCGAAGTTGACGCCGTTCATGCCGACGCCGACGATCGTGGCGCCGATCAGGCCGCCGTACAGTGCGTGCGAGGAGCTGGACGGCAGGCCGCGCAGCCAGGTCAGCAGGTTCCAGAGGATCGCTCCGGCCAGTGCGGCGAAGATGATCTCGGGGTGGATCCCGGCCTTCTCGTTGACGATGCCGCCGGAGATGGTGGTGGCGACCTTCACGGACAGGAACGCGCCCGCGAAGTTGAGGACGGCCGCGATGGTGACCGCGACCTTCGGGCGGAGGGCTCCGGTCGCGATCGCGGTGGCGGCCGCGTTGGCGGTGTCGTGGAACCCGTTGGTGAAGTCGAAGGCGAGCGCCGTGATGATCACAACGGCCACCAGGAACGAGATGTGTTCCATACCCAAACAATCGTCGTAGTTGTCGCACGGACGTTGATGACGTCGCGACCGTAGGTCGGCTGGGTAAACGGAAGGTGAACTGGACCCCGAATCGTGGTTCCGATGGTTGCCTCGGGGTGACTTTGAGCTTTCGTTAGGGTGGCCCAGGGGGTGCTGAACTGGACATTAGCGAAGATCGCCCCGGTTCATTCCGGTTTGGTGAGAGCTGTCTCACAGATCAATCGAGAATTAACCTCCCGGTCCGCGTGCGCCCTGTTTCCGGCGAGTAACCCGTGGGAGGATCTGCGGGATCCGGGAGACCGGGACAGGGCACGGGCGGGGAGGACCAACCCATGGGCGGGGCTGCACAGCGAACGGAGACGTCAGGAGTGCGTCCCTGGGTACGGGCGGCCCTGCGCTGCGGAGCCGTCCTCGCGGCCGCCGCACTCGCCCTGCCGGTCGCCGCCGGCGCCGCCTGGGCGGCGCCCGACCCGGGAGCCGGCGCGGTCGTCACCGGCTCCGACCCGCTCGCCGCCGCCAAGGCCACCCTCGGGCCGCTGCTCGACCAGCTGCACACGCTCTACCAGAGCGCCGAGGCCGCCACCGAGCAGTACAACGGCACGGTGGCCAAGATCGCCGAGCAGCAGGCCTCCCTCACCGACCTGCAGGGCAGGCTGGAGCGCCAGCAGAAGCAGGTCGACACCGGCACCGACATAGCCGCGCAGCTCGCCGCCGCGCAGTACCGCAACGGCGCCGCCTCCGCGTACGCCGAACTGCTGCTCTCCAAGGACCCGTACGAGGCGGTCGTCATCGCCGAGCTGCTCGCTTCGGCCAGCCGCTCGCAGTCGGAGTTCCTGGACCGGCTGAAGAGCGACCGGGACGCGCTCGACGGGCTGAAGAAGCAGAACGAGGAGGCCCTGAAGACCTCCCAGGGGCTGGTCGCCCAGCAGGAGGCCGCCAAGGCCAAGGTGGCCGCCGACCTCACCTCGGTCGAGCAGGTGGTCTCCTCGCTGACGGGCGCGCAGCGGGCCGAGCTGGAGCAGCTGGAGAAGGCGAAGGCGGACGAGGCGCAGCTCGCGTTCCTCGCCTCCGGAGCGCTCGGCAAGGGCGAGCGCACGCCCTCGCAGCAGGGGCGCGGGGCCGTGGCCTTCGCGCTGGCGCAGGTCGGCAAGCCGTACCTGTGGGGCGGCATCGGACCGGACTCCTACGACTGCTCCGGGCTCACCTCGCAGGCCTGGCTGCACGCCGGCAAGGCGATCCCGCGCACCAGCCAGGAGCAGTGGGCGCAGCTGCCGCACGTGGCGCTGAACCAGCTGCGGCCCGGTGACCTGGTCATCTACTTCCAGGACGCCTCGCACGTCGGGATGTACATCGGCGGCGGGCTGATCGTGCAGGCCCCGCGACCGGGGGCGTTCATCAAGGTGTCGCCGATCGGATCGATGCCGATCCTCGGGGCCGTCCGGCCGGACCCGTCCGCCGGGGCCGACGACGCGGGCGGTGCCTGGAAGGTGCCCGACCTGCCGGCCGGCTGGGACTCCGTGACGCCGATCGCGCCGAGCCCGACCAAGCCGACGCCGCCGGCCACCGGCGGCCCGACGACTCCGCCGGTCACCACCCCGGGCCAGCCCACCGGCACGCCGACCGCGCCGACCACCCCGACCGAGCCGCCGACCACGCCGGGCGGGACCGGCACCCCGACCGACCCGGGGACGCCGTCGGGCACCGGCACGCCGGCACCGACCCAGACCCCGACCGGCACCCCGACCGGTCCCGGTACGCCGACCGGCACCCCGACCACGCCCGCCCCTACTGGCACGGGAACCCCGACGGGGACCCCGGCCGGCACCCCGAGCCGGACGGGCTCGGCCACGGCGACGCTGCCGCTGGGCACGCCGACCCACTGACCCTCGGGCCCGACGCGAAAGGCCGCCCCACGTCCTCGGACGTCGGGCGGCCTTCGCGTTCGCGGAGCGGGGCCGGGCGGGAGCGCGCGGCCCCGGGGTCACTCGCCGGTGTCGGCGGCGAAGCGGATCACCACGGCCTTGGAGGTCGGGGTGTTGCTGATGTCGGCGGTGGAGTCCAGCGGGACCAGGACGTTGGTCTCGGGGTAGTAGGCCGCCGCTCCGCCACGGGCGACGGGGTAGTGGACGACGCGGAAGTGCGGGGCGCGGCGCTCGACGCCGTCCTTCCACTCGCTGACCAGGTCGACGTACCCGCCGTCGGTGAGGCCCAGGTCGGCGGCGTCGGCGGGGTTGACCAGCACCACGCGGCGGCCGCCCTTGATGCCGCGGTAGCGGTCGTCGAGGCCGTAGATCGTGGTGTTGTACTGGTCGTGGGAGCGCAGCGTCTGCAGGAGCAGCCGGCCCGGCGGCACCTCGGGGGCGGTCATCGGGTTGACGGTGAAGTTGGCCCGGCCGGTCGCGGTGGGGAAGGTGCGGGAGTCGCGGGGGCCGTGCGGGAGGGTGAAGCCGCCGGGGCGACGGACCTTCTCGTTGTAGTCCGCGAAGCCCGGGACGACGCGGGCGATCCGGTCGCGCAGGGTGTCGTAGTCGGTGGCGAAGTCCTCCCACGGCACGGTGTCCCGCGGGCCGAGGACGGTGCGCGCGAGGCGGCAGACGATCGCGGTCTCGGAGAGCAGGCCGGGCGCCGGCGGGCGCAGGCCGCCGCGCGAGGCGTGGACCTGGCCCATCGAGTCCTCGACGCTGACGAACTGGGCGCCGGAGCCGGTGACGTCCCGGTCGGTGCGGCCGAGGGTGGGCAGGATCAGGGCGCGGGCGCCGGTGACCACGTGCGAGCGGTTGAGCTTGGTGGAGACGTGGACGGTCAGCCGGCAGCGGCGCATCGCGGCCTCGGTGACCTCGGTGTCCGGGGTGGCCGCGACGAAGTTGCCGCCCATCGCGAAGAAGACCTTGACCTTGCCGTCGCGCATCGCGCGGATGGTGTCCACCGAGTCGAGGCCGTGCTCGCGCGGCGGCTCGAAGCCGAACTCGTTCTCCAGCGCGTCGAGGAAGGCCTTGCTCGGGCGCTCGAAGATGCCCATCGTCCGGTCGCCCTGGACGTTGCTGTGCCCGCGCACCGGGCAGACCCCGGCGCCGGGGCGGCCGACGTTGCCGCGCAGCAGCAGGAAGTTGACCACCTCGCGGATGGTGGGGACGGCGTGCTTGTGCTGGGTGAGGCCCATCGCCCAGCAGACGATGATCTTCTTCGAGCCCAGCACCAGGCGGCCGAGCTCCTCGATCTGCTCCCAGGGCAGGCCGGTGGCGGCGAGCACCTCGTCCCGGTCGGTCTTCCGGGCCTGGGCTTCGAACTCCTCGAAGCCGTGACAGTGTTCGGCGACGAAGGCGCCGTCGACGCCGTCCGCCTCCAGCACGATCCGGTTGAGCGCGCGGAACAGCGCGAGGTCGCCGCCGAGGCGGATCTGCAGGAAGAGGTCGGTCAGCTTGGTGCCGTGGCCGACCAGCCCGCGGGCGTGCTGCGGGTTCTTGAACCGCTCCAGGCCGGCCTCGGGCAGCGGGTTGACGCTGACGATGGTGGCGCCGGCCCGCTTGGCGCGCTCCAGGGCGGAGAGCATCCGGGGGTGGTTGGTGCCCGGGTTCTGGCCCGCCACGATGATCAGATCGGCCTGGTAGAGGTCCTTGAGGCTGACGCTGCCCTTGCCGACGCCGAGCGTCTCGGTGAGGGCCGAGCCGGAGGACTCGTGACACATGTTGGAGCAGTCCGGCAGGTTGTTGGTGCCGAGCCGGCGGGCGAACAGCTGGTAGGCGAAGGCGGCCTCGTTGCTGGTGCGGCCGGAGGTGTAGAAGGCGGCGCCGTCCGGGGTGTCCAGGGCGCGCAGCTCCTCGGCGATCAGCGCGAAGGCGTCGTCCCAGGAGACCGGGGTGTAGTGGGTGGCGCCCTCGTCGAGCAGCATCGGCTGGGTGAGCCGGCCCTGCTGGCCGAGCCAGTAGCCGGAGCGCTCGGCGAGGTCGGCGACCGGGTGGGCGGCGAAGAACTCGGCCCGGATCCGGCGCTCGGTGGCCTCCTCGGCGACGGCCTTGGCGCCGTTCTCGCAGAACTCGGCGGTGTGCGTCTTGTCCGGCTCGGGCCAGGCGCAGCCCGGGCAGTCGAAGCCGTCCGGCTGGTTGACCTTGCGCAGGGTGGCGAGGGTGCGCAGGGGGCCCATCTGCTCGGCGGCCATCCGCAGGCTGTGGCCGACGGCGGGCAGCCCGGCGGCCGCGTGCTGGGGCGCGGACACCTCGGGTGCGTCCTGCGCCGGGTCGCTCTGCGGGGCCTGCTTGGCCATGACTGGGCTCCTCGGGTTCTGCCGGTGCGGGCCGTCCGCGCCGTCGCGGGGCCCGGTGCCCATCCTCGCACCTGGCCGCGGGCGGGGGGAGGGGCCTCGGAGGGGCGGGTTCCGGTGCGGGCCGGGGCACCGGTGCGGTGGTCGGGCGGACGGCGACGGGGAGCGGCGGGAGGCCACGGGCCGGGGCGGTGGACGGCGTCGGTAGAGTCCTGTGCGTCATGGCGGATGGGGGAGGGGCGCGTGCGAGTCGGTGACGTCCTGGACGGCCGGTACGAGCTGGTGGAGAAGCTCGGCCAGGGCGGTTTCGGAGTGGTGTGGCGGGCCCAGGACGCCCGGATGCGGCGGCCGGTGGCGGTCAAGGTCATCGGGCACCACGGTGGCGACCAGGCGAAGGCGGCGCTGCGGTTCGTGCGGGAGGCCTGCGCGGCCGGCAACCTGTCGCACCCGCACATCGTCACCGTCCACGACCTCGGCCAGTGCGAGGTCGGCGACCGGGAGGTCACCTTCCTGGTGATGGAGCTGCTCACCGGCCGCACCCTGACCGAGGTGCTGCGCGAGGGGCTGCCCGAGCCCGCGCTCGGCCTGCGCTGGGGGCGCCAGATCAGCGGCGCGCTGGCGGCGGCGCACGACGCGGGCATGGTGCACCGGGACATCAAGCCGGACAACGTGATGATCACCGATGCCGGGCACCTGAAGGTGCTGGACTTCGGCATCGCCCAGCTGGACACCGGCGCGGGCGGGCTGACCACCACCGGGACGATCGTCGGCAGCCCGGCGTACATGGCGCCCGAGCGGTGGACCGGCGGCCGGGTGGACGGCCGGGCCGACCTGTACGCGCTCGGCTGCGTGCTGGTCGAACTCTTCACCGGGGCAAGGCCGTTCGGCGGGGACTCGACGCCGGTGCTGATGTACCAGCACCTCAACGAGGCGCCCCCGGCGCTGGATCCGGCGCAGTTCGGGCTGCCGCCGCAGGTGGCCGGGCTGGTCGCGGAGCTGCTGGCGAAGGACCCGGCGGACCGTCCGGCCGACGCCCGGGCGGTCGAGCGGCGGTTGGCCGAGCTGGCCGCGGCGCCGGTCGCCGGGGCTGGGGCCGGGTCGGTGGCGGCGGTGCCGACGGTGGTGGACCGGGCCCCGGCCGAGGCCGTCGCGCCGGTCGACGCGGTGGCGCCGGTCGGACCGGTGGTGCCTCCCGCGCCTCCCGCGCCGCCTGCGGTGCCCCCGCCCGCTGCGCCCCCGGTCGCGCCGCCGGCCGCGCCCCCGGTGGCCCCCGTGGCCCCGCCGGCCGCGCCGCCGGCCGTGCCGGGCACGCCCCCGTCGGTGCTGTCGCCGCTGACCACGCCGCCGGTGCTCGCCGCGTCGCCGCCGGACGCCGTACGGGCCGCGCTGCGCGAGCGGCGGTCCGCCGCGTACCGGGCGGCGACGGCCGGGGAGTCGGCGATCCAGCTGCAGGCGGTCGCCCAGGAATGCGTGGCCGCGCTCGGCGCGAGCGACCGCGACACCCTCGGCACCTGGCGGGACTTCACCTGGTACCTCAGCCGCACCGGGGACCTGGACGGCGCGATCCGACTGCTGACGAGCGTCGTCGACGACATGCGCTCGGCGCTCGGCCCGCACGACCCGGACACCCTCGGCGCCCGCTACCACCTGGTCTGGTGCGTCGGCGAGAGCGGCGCGGCGGTCACCGCGATCCGGCTGCTGTGCGAGCTGCTGCCCGACCTGCACGCCGTCTGGGGCCCGCAGGACACCCGCGTCCTGAAGGCCCGGCACGACCTCGCGGTGCACCGGGCCAACCGGGACGACCTGCAGGGCGCCGTGCTCGAACTGCACGGCCTGCTGCCGGACCTCGCCCGGGTGCTGGGCGAGCACCACCCGAGCACCGTCCAGGCCTGGCAGGACCTGGCCGGCTACCAGCAGCGGCTCGCCCAGTCGGGCCGCCGCGGCGCGGGCGGCCCGCACCGGCGCCGGGCACCGAGGATGAGCCCGATGGAGGCGCTGGTGCTGGTGCGCCGGCTCCGGGTCTGGGACTTCGCCACCGACGAGGAGGCCCGGGCCTGCATGGCCGCGCTGGACCGCGGGATCGGCCTGAAGGGCGTCGCGGACGTGGTGTTCCAGGCCCCGGACCACGTCTCGGACGAGGACCTGGTGGAGGAGATCTTCGGGCCGTAGGCCGCGTGCTCAGGCCACGTGCTCAGGCCGCCGGTGCCGCGGCCGGGAGCGCGGCCGGCGCCCGCAGCAGCGCCCGGGCGGCCGCGTCGTTCTGCCGGAAACCCGGGGCGTCGGTGCGCGGGCGGGCGAAGGCGGCGGCCGAGCGCAGGCCGGTGTGCGGGCCGAGCGCGGCGCGGGCGCGGGTGCGGGGTGCCGCCCAGGGCCGGGTCGAGCAGCCGACCGTTCACCCGTTCGTCCCCGCCCGCCGCTATGGTGACCCTCCGACGTGAACCCCGGGCGGGCGCGGTCGAGTTGGGGGAGGGCATGGAGAAGGACGAGGTGCTCGGCGGTCGCTTCCGGCTGGAGGAGCGGCTGGGCCGGGGCGGCTTCGGCGTGGTCTGGCGCGCGACCGACACGACCATCGACCGGCAGGTCGCGGTCAAGGTGCTGCTCGCCGAACACGCCACCGACCAGGAGGCGGTCAGCCGGTTCGTCAGCGAGGCCAGGACGGCCGGCGGCCTCAACAACCCGCACATCGTCACCGTGTACGACTACGGGTGGACGGCGGCCGGCTCCGGGCGGATCCCCTACCTGGTGATGGAGCTGGTCCTCGGCGAGGCGCTGTCCGACGTGCTCAAGGACGGCCTGCCGGACCACGCGAAGGCGCTGCGCTGGATGCGGCACGTCTGCAAGGCGCTGGACGCCTCGCACCGCTCGGACGTCGTGCACCGGGACATCAAGCCCGAGAACGTGATGATCGTGCGGGACGGGGAGCGGGCCAAGGTCCTGGACTTCGGCATCGCCCGGCTGGTCACCCAGACCGTCCGGCTCACCTCCACCGGCAACGTGATCGGCACCGTCCCGTACCTCGCGCCCGAGTGCTGGTCCGGCGGCCCGGTGGACGGCCGGGCCGACCTCTACGCGCTCGGCGTCATGCTGTACCAGGTCTGCACCGGCGAGCGGCCCTTCCGTGCCGCGCAGCCCACCGAGTACATGTACAAGCACCTGGAGGAGGTCCCGCCGCGGGTGCGCAGCAAGGACCCGGCGCTGGCCGACCTGGTCGCCGAGCTGCTCGCCAAGCGGCCCGCGGACCGGCCGTCCAGCGCCGCCGAGGTCCTGGAGCGGCTGCGCGCCGTCCGCCCCGGGATGCTGGGCCCGGGCGACCCCAGCCCGGACCAGCTGCGCAAGCGGGCCGACCGCGCCTGGCAGTACGGCACGGCGGGCGAGCCGGCCGAGGCGGTGGAGATCCTCACCGCGCTCGTCCCCGACTTCGCCCGGATCTGCGGCCCGAGCGATCCGCGCACCCTGCGCACCTGCCACGACCTGGCCCTCTGGCTCGCCCGGGACGGCAGCCCGGGTGCGGCGGTCGCCCTGCTGACCGAGCTGACCCGGGCGCCGGGCGCCGCCCCGGAGGCCTGGGCCGACGCCCGGCGGGACCTCGCGCACTGGCAGCGGGAGGTCGCCCGGCTCGGCCCGGGCCGGCCGCGCGCGCTGAGCCTGGGGGAGCTTCTCGGCGGCGCCCAGGCCGGCTGAGGCGCCCCCGGCCCGGTCGGGCGGTGACGGAGGCGGTGGCGGCTGTGGCGGAGGTGGTGGCGAAGGCGAAGGCAAGGGCGCTGCCGACCCGGGCCCCGATGTCAACCGTGCGGCCACCCGATCCGGGCCCCGGGCCGCGACCGGAACCGGGAGGATTTCGCCCATCGGGACGGTCTGGTCCGCCGCCCCGGCGCGTTGGTATACCTCGTTGCCGGACTCGGGTGCGGTGTCCGAACCGCCCCGTGAGCTGCGACGAAAGGCTGGTGACGGATCGATGAAGCTCCTGCGCGTCGGACCCCCGGGCGCCGAGCGCCCGGTCGTCCTGGGCGAGGACGGTACCGCGTACGACCTCTCCGGGCGGGCCCGCGACCTCGACGGGGCCTTCCTGGCCGGGCTGGACCCGGCCGCGCTGGCCCGGGACGTGGCCGCCGGCGTCCTGCCGGTGGTGGACCTGGCCGGGCAGCGCGTGGGCGCGCCGGTGGCCCGCCCGGGCAAGGTCGTCGGGATCGGGCTCAACTACCGCGACCACGCGGCCGAGGCCGGGGCCGCGATCCCGGACGAGCCGGTGATCTTCCTCAAGCCGAGCTCCACGGTGGTCGGCCCGTACGACGAGGTGCTGGTGCCGCGCGGCGGCGAGAAGACCGACTACGAGGCCGAGCTGGCCGTGGTGATCGGCCGTACCGCCCGCTACCTGGACTCGCACGCCGAGGCCGCCGAGGTGATCGCCGGCTACACGATCGCCAACGACGTCACCGAGCGGGCCTTCCAGTTCGAGCGCGGCGGCCAGTGGGACAAGGGCAAGTCGGCGGAGACCTTCACCCCGCTCGGGCCCTGGCTGGTCACCGCCGACGAGGTGGCGGACCCGCAGGGCCTGGCGCTGCGGCTCTGGGTCAACGGCGAGCAGCGGCAGTCCGGCAGCACTGCCGAGATGATCTTCCCGGTGCTCGAACTGGTCCGCTACGCGAGCCGGTTCATGGTGCTGGAGCCCGGGGACGTCGTCATCACCGGCACTCCGGCCGGGGTCACCCTGGGCCGCCCGGGCACGCCGTTCCTCGCTCCGGGCGACGTCGTCGAGATCGAGATCGACGGCCTCGGCCGCCAGCGTCAGGTGCTGGGCAAGGCCTGACGCGGGCGGCCGCCCGGTCCCTGCCGAGGACGGCCGGGCCCGGTCGCGCCGGACGGCCCCGACCCCGGGCACGGGGGTCGGGAGCGTCAGCGCCCGTCGTCCAGGACCTCCCGCAGCCGCGCGGCCCGCGGCGCCTGCGGGCCCTCCAGCGCGAGCAGCCCCGCCAGCACCTCCGCCGTCTGCGGGTCGTGCAGCGCGGTCGCCGCCGCCATCGCGGTGAACTGGTCCACCAGCCAGTCGCGCAGCTCCGCCACCGGCAGCGTGCGCCCCTCGTCCAGCCAGGTCAGCGACGCGCCCTCGACCACCGCGATCCACGAGCGCACCAGCAGCGTCAGCCGCGGTCCGGCCTCCCGCACGCCGAGGTGGCGCAGCGTGCGCCGCAGCGCGGCCCGCCGGACGTCGTCCACGATCGCCGAGGTGCGGGCCGTCTCCACCACCGAACCGCCGCGCAGCAGCGCCGAGTAGCCGGCGTCGTGCTCGGCGACGAAGGCGAAGTAGCCGTCCAGCACGGCCGCCAGCTGCTCGGACGGCGTGCCGGTCAGCGGGACGACGAAGCGGCTGGTCAGCTCGTCGGCCGCGGTGCGCAGCGCGGCCTCGTACAACTGCTGCTTGCCGCCCGCGAAGTAGCGGTAGACCAGCGGGCGGGAGGCCTCGGCGGCCTCGGCGACGTCGTCCAGGCTCACCTCCTCGGGTGGTCGGGAGGCGAACAGCTCCAGGGCGACCGAGATCAACTGCTCGCGCCGCTGTTGGACCGGCAGTCGCCGGTAGCCGGTGCGTCGGGGGCGCGTCGGGGGTACGGCCGGGGCGGGCACCTGGTCGGATGCCGAGGTGGGGCGGGCTTCCATGGCGGTCAGCGTAATGGGCGTCGGACCGATCGGATCCTGTCCCGCCGAACGGATTTCCGCGGGTCGTCCTCGCATCCGGGCCGATGGAAGCCGGTGGCAAAGGGGTTGCAAACGGGCCGCGCCACGAAATGATGTCCGGATGGTTGAAGAACTGATCACCGCCGACGGCACCACCCCGCGCCGCATCGCGGACGGGTACGTCCGTGCCCTGGCCGAACTCGATCCGCTGACCGCGGTCTACCTCGGCCTCAACCCCGAGGACGACCGACTGCCCGATCTCTCCCCGGCCGGCCGCGAGGCGATCGCCGACCTCGCCCGCCGCACCCTGGCGCAGCTCGGCGACGCCGAGCGGGCCGGTGCCGCCGGGGACGAGGCCGAGCGCCGCTGCGCCCGGCTGCTGCGCGAGCGGCTGACCGCCGAACTCGCGGTCCACGAGGCGGGCGAGAACTTCCGCGCGGTGCGCAACCTGGCCTCCCCGGTGCACGAACTGCGGGAGTCCTTCACCCTGATGGCCACCGGCACCGAGGCCGAGTGGCAGGTGGTCGGCCGCCGGCTGGCGAAGGTCCCGGTCGCGCTGGAGCAGTACCGGCAGACCCTGGCCGAGGGCGTCGAGCGAGGCCTGCTCGCCGGTCCGCGCCAGGTGGAGACGGTGGTCGGGCAGATCGGCGAGTGGCTGGACGGGGAAGTCGCCGGGGGCTGGTTCGGCCAGTTCGTCCAGGACGCGCCGGAGGGCCTGCGCGCCGGGCTGTCCGAGCACGCGGTGGCCGCCACCGAGGGCCTGGCCGCGCTGCGCGACTGGCTGCGCGACGTCTACGGCCCGGCCGCGGCCGGCACCCCGGACGCGGTGGGCCGCGAGCGCTACCGCCGGTGGGTCCGCTACTGGGCCGGCGCCGACCTCGACCTGGACGAGGCGTACGCCTGGGCCTGGACCGAGTTCCACGACCTGCTGGCGCAGATGCGCGTCGAGGCCGAGAAGGTCCTCCCGGGCGCCGACCCGATGGCGGCGATGACCTGGCTGGGCACCGACGGCCCGGCCGTCGAGGGCGCCGAGGGCATCCGGGAGCACCTGCAGAGCCTGATGGACCAGGCGATCCGGGACCTCCAGGGCACCCACTTCGACCTGGCCGAGCCGGTCACCCGGGTCGAGTCGAAGATCGCCCCGGCCGGCAGCGCCGCCGCGCCGTACTACACCCCGCCGTCGCTGGACTTCGTCCGGCCCGGGCGGACCTGGCTGCCGCTGCTCGGCCGGGAGCGCTTCCCGCTCTGGGACCTGGTGTCGATCTGGTACCACGAGGGCGTCCCGGGCCACCACCTGCAGCTCGCGCAGTGGAACTACGTCGCCGACCGGCTCTCCACCTACCAGGTGAGCCTCGGCGGGGTCAGCGCCAACCTGGAGGGCTGGGCGCTGTACGCCGAGCGCCTGATGGACGAGCTCGGCTACCTCACCGACCCGGGCCAGCGCCTCGGCTACCTCAACGCGCAGATGATGCGGGCGCTGCGGGTCATCGTCGACATCGGCATGCACGCGGGCCTGGACTTCCCGGCCGACTCCCCGTACAAGCCGGGCGAGCCGGTGAGCCCGGAGCACGCCCGCGAGTTCTTCGGGCAGTACTGCGGCCTGTCCGACGACTTCCTGGACAGCGAGCTGGTCCGCTACCTGGGCATGCCCGGCCAGGCGATCGGCTACAAGCTGGGCGAGCGCGCCTGGCTGCGCGGCCGGGCGGCGGCGAAGGCGGCGCACGAGGCGCGCGGCGAGGAGTTCGACCTCAAGGCCTGGCACATGGCGGCGCTGTCGCAGGGCTCGCTGGGGCTGGACGACCTGGTCGACGAGCTCTCGGCGCTGTAGCCGGCCGCCGGTACGGCTCCCGCGCGCACGGGTGCGGGAGCCGTACCGGACCGGGGTCCCGGGGGCTCGTCCCGAAGTCCCAGACTCCTGGTTCTTTTGTCCCAAAAGTCTGATTTGGTGAGGTTTTTCCTTGCCATTCCGTCGGACCCGGGTATTGGCTGGAAGGCGACTGCGTGACCTCTCCGCCACACTCCGGAAGGCTCGACCGTGACTGAGCAACCTGCCATCGGTCATGAGAACGCGGACAGCCGGCGCTGGTGGGCGCTGGCCGTCATCGCCGTCGCCCAGCTCATGATCGTCCTCGACATCACCATCGTGAACATCGCACTGCCGTCCGCCCAGCGGGACCTGGGCATATCCGACGCCGACCGGCAGTGGGTGATCACCGCCTACACGCTGGCCTTCGGCGGTCTGCTGCTGCTCGGCGGACGGCTGGGCGACCTCTTCGGGCGCAAGCGCGTCTTCACCATCGGGCTGCTGGGCTTCGCCCTCGCCTCCGCGCTCGGCGGCGCGGCGGCCGACCCGTCCATGCTCTTCGGTGCCCGCGCCCTCCAGGGCGCGTTCGGCGCCCTGCTCGCCCCCTCCGCGCTGGGGCTGCTCTCCACCACCTTCTCCGACCCGAAGGAACGCAGTACGGCCTTCGGCATCTTCGGTGCGATCGCCGGCGGCGGCGCCGCGATCGGCTTCATCGCCGGTGGCCTGCTGACCGAGTACCTGAACTGGCGCTGGTGCCTGTTCGTCAACACCCCGATCGCCATCGCCACCGCCTTCGCCGCGTTCTCCGTGCTCCAGCGCGACCACGTCGCCAAGGGGCACCGGGTCAAGCTGGACCTGCCCGGGGCGCTGCTCGGCTGCGGCGGCCTGCTGGCGATCGTCTTCGGCACCTCCGAGGCCGTCACCCGGGGCTGGGGCGACGCGCTGGTGCTGGGATCGCTGTTCCTGGGCGTGGCGCTGCTCGCGGTGTTCGTCCTGGTCGAGAAGCGCACCCCGCACGCGCTGCTGCCGACGCACATCATCGCCGACCGCAACCGCGGTGGCGGCGCCCTGTCGGTCGGCCTGGCCATGGTCGGCATGTTCGGCCTGTTCCTGTTCCTGACCTACTACCTGCAGGCCATCAAGCACTTCTCGCCGATCGTGTCCGGCCTCTCCTTCCTGCCCATGACGGCCGCCATCGTGATCAGTTCGACCGGGATCGCGGCCCGGCTGATGACCAGGGTGCCGTCCCGGAACCTGATCGCGCCGGGACTGCTGCTCGCCGGTGGCGGCATGGCCTGGCTGACCCAGATGCACGTGGACAGCCCGTGGGCCGGCATGGTGCTGCCCGCCGAGCTGCTGCTGGGTTTCGGCATGGGCCTGGTGTTCATGCCGTCGATGAGCCTGGCCACCCTCGGGGTCGCCCCGAACGAGGCCGGCGCGGCCTCGGCCACCATCAACTCGGCCCAGCAGGTGGGCGGTTCCTTCGGCACGGCACTGCTGAACACCATTGCGGCCAGTGCCACCGCGACCTTCCTGGCCACCCGGATCGCCTCCGACCCGGCGGTGCAGGCCCAGGGCGCGGTGCACGGGTACGTGGTCGCGACCTGGGTGGCGATGGGCATCCTGTTGCTGGCCGCGCTGGTCGCCTTCCTGATGATCGACCACCGGCCGGCGCCCGGTGAGGCCACCGCCGTCGAGGCGGGTGCCGTCGGGACCGGCGCCGTCGAGGCCGGCACGGGAGCGGGCGCCACGGCGGTCTCCGCCGTGCGGGCCGTGGACGGCCGGCCGAGCCCCCGGGAGGCCGCCATGGCGGACGTCCGGGCCAACGTCCGGGCGGGCGGCGAGGTCCGCTCCGAAGCGGGGGTGGAGCGCCCACCGGCCGATTGACGTTTGCAGCAAGGTCTTGCAGTCAACCTCCGGCGCCTGCTTGACTCCTGGCCACCGTCCAGGGATCAAGGAGGCGCCGCCGTGCTGCCCGAGACCACGCCGTCCGAGACCACGCCGTCCGCGCCCGTGCCGTCCGCGACCACGGCTCCCGAGCCGGTGCCGTCCGGACCCGCGCGGCCCGAGTTCGACCTGCTCGTCGTCGGCGGCGCCGGCGTGGACACCGTCGTCCGGGTCGAGCGGCTGGAGATCCCGCCCGGCGACTCGCAGTTCGTCGGCCCGGTGCACGACTACGTCGGCCACACCGGCAACGGCGTCGCCCTCGGCGCCCACCACCTCGGCCTGCGCACCGCCTTCCTGGACTTCCTCGGCGATGACCCGCAGGGCGCCCTGATCCGGGCCGCCTACGAGCGCCACGGCCTGCACTTCGGGCACCTGGTGAGCCCGCACGGCACCCCGCGCGGGGTCAACCTGGTCGACGCCGCGGGCCGCCGGTTCTCCTTCTACGACGGCCGCCACCCGGCCGACCTGCGACTTCCGCGCGACTTCTACCTGCCGTACGCCGAGCGCAGCCGGCACGTCCACCTCTCCATCACCGGCGTCAACCGGGACATGTACGGCGACCTGCACCGGCTCGGTCGCACCACCTCCACCGACCTGCACGACTGGGACGGCGCCGACCCGCACCACCGCGACTACGCGCTCGGCTCCGATCTGGTCTTCCTCTCGGTGGCGGGCTGCCGCGGCCGGTACGAGGAGGTGATGCGCGCGATCCTCGCCGAGGGCCGCGCGCGGGTGGTCGTCGCCACCGCCGGCGCCGACGGCTGCCATCTGCTCACCCGGGAGGACGGCGTGCTCCGCCACCTGCCGGCCGTCGACCCGGGCCGCCCGGTGGTGGACACCAACGGTGCCGGGGACGCCTTCGTCACCGGCTTCCTGTACGGCTGGTTCCGGGGCCGTCCGCCGCTGGACTGCGCCCGCGCCGGCTCGGCGGCCGGCGCCTTCGCCTGCACCTCCGCCGGGACGCACACCGCCTTCGTCGACGCGGCCGGGCTCGACGCGGTGCTGAACGGCGGATGACCCGGGGGCGGCGGCCGTCGGCGCCCGAGTGACGGATTTCTCATCGACCTCCAAGGCACCGATAACGACCTTTCCAGTCGGAGGCGTCATAGTCGTTGACCGAACACCGCCACCGAACCCGGCAGGAGAGTCAGGCATGGGTCAGCACCGCCGCCCGAGGTCACGCCGCCGCCTGCTGGCTCCCTCCCTGTTCACCGCGCTGTCCGCGGTCGTGGTGGCCGCCGTCGTCGCCGGGACGCACGGCCTCGACCTGTCCGACGCCACGGCCGCCGGGAAGGCCGCGCGCAGCACCCGCGCCGTCGTCGTGCCCACCCCGACCACCACCGCGGACGCGCTGCCCGCCCCGGTCGCCGCCCCCACGCCGACCGACACCCCGACCCCGACGGACACCGCGATCCCGGCCGACCCGCCCGCGGCCACCGCCACCCCCACCCCCGGTGACAGCCCGACGGCCGCCGCGGCCGCCACCCCCGACACCCGCGGCGCCGTCCTCGGGAAGACCGCCGCCGCCTCCGCCGACATCCGCGAAACCGCCACCGTCGGTGCGCTGTTCAGCGGCTCGGTGGAGGCCGGCAACCACTTCTGCACCGCCAGCGTGCTGCACAGCGCCACCGGGAACCTGCTGCTGACCGCCGCGCACTGCCTCGACAGCACCGACGGCGTCACCTTCGCCCCCGGCTACCGCGACGGCTCCGCCCCGTACGGCACCTGGCGGGTCACCGCGGTCCACACCACCACCGGCTGGTCCCAGAAGGGCGACGTGGACGAGGACTTCGCGATCCTGGAGACCGCCCCGAGCAACGGTCGCAAGGTCGAGGACGTGGTCGGCGGCAACCGCCTGGGCACCGACGAGCCCTTCGGCTCGACCGTCCGCCTCTACGGCTACCCCGCCGACTCCGAGACGCCCGAGCTGTGCACCAACACGACCGACCGGAAGAGCACCTACGAGCGGGTCATCGACTGCCCGTCCTACCCGGCGGGCACCAGCGGCGGCCCCTGGATCAACACCGCCACGGGCGACGTGGTCGGCGCCATCGGCGGCTACCAGCAGGGCGGCGACACCGACGACGTCTCCTACAGCGCCTACTTCGACCACACCATCGCGACGCTCTACAGCCAGGTCGAGTCCGCCGAGTCCTGACCGCTCCGGCCCGCTCGCACCACCCGGGCGGGCCGGAGCGGCAGGGCCCGGAGCCGCGCGGCCCGGACATGACGAAGGCCCAGATCCGTGGATCAACTCCACTGATCTGGGCCTCTGTTGCACTTCCTGCGAAGTGCCCCCGGTAGGATTCGAACCTACGCACCCGCCTCCGGAGGGCGGTGCTCTATCCCCTGAGCTACGGGGGCCTACTGGCCTGTCGGACGCTCGCGCTTCCGACGTGGAGAACACTACCAGGCCGGGGCCGTGGTCCGTGCACGGGTTTCCCGGAAGATCGTCGGGGCGGTGGGCGGGGCGGCGGCCGGGCGGCCGGGGGAGCGGAAGTGCCCAAAGGCCGGACGGGGCGGCGGGGCCGCGGATACCCTCGGTGAGGTGTCGGGAGTGTCCGGGCGGGTCCTCGTGGTGGACGACAGCGAGGTGATCCGCCAGCTGATCAGGGTCAACCTGGAGCTTGAGGGCTTCGAGGTGGTGACCGCCGCCGACGGCGCCGAGTGCCTGGAGGTCGTCCGCCGGGTGAAGCCGGACGTGGTGACGCTGGACGTGATGATGCCGCGGCTGGACGGCCTGCGGACGGCGGCCCGGCTGCGCGCGACACCGGACACCAGTCGACTGCCGATCGCGATCGTGAGCGCCTGCACCCCGGCGGACCTGGACCTGGGGGAGGCGGCCGGCGTGGACGGCTACCTCGGCAAGCCCTTCGACCCGGCCGACCTGGTGGCCATGGTCCGCCGTCTGATGCTGCTCGGCGCGGACGGCGGCGCGCTCGACGCCCGGTCCGACGGGCGGTTCGGCAAAAGGTCCCGCGAGTTTCGCCCTGAGCGAACGGAGCGGACCGATCGCGGCTGAGACCCCGCGGCGGACGGCGCGTCGGCGCCTCCGGGCGTCTCAACCGGTAAACCGAGTGGCGGGCGGGTACCCCGTCTCGCCTACGCTTGGCGTCGTGACCCCCGCAGACCTTTCCCAGGCAATCCAGGCCGCAGTGAGCACCGCCGTCGAGGCGGGCGAGCTGGCCGTCGCCGTGCCCGAGCACGTGACGGTCGAGCGGCCCAAGAACAGGGACCACGGCGACTACGCGACCAACGTGGCCCTCCAGCTCGCCAAGGCGGCCGGCAAGCCGCCGCGAGCCGTTGCCGAGGTCCTGGCCGAGCGCCTGCGAGGGATCACCGGCGTCTCCGCGGTCGACATCGCCGGTCCGGGCTTCCTGAACATCACCCTGGACACCGCCACCGCCGGCGCGCTCGCCCGCACCGTCGTCGAGGCGGGCGAGGCCTACGGCCGCAACGACGCCCTGAACGGCCTGAAGATCAACCTGGAGTTCGTCTCCGCCAACCCGACCGGCCCGATCCACATCGGCGGCGTCCGCTGGGCCGCCGTCGGCGACTCGATGGCGCGCGTGCTGCGGGCCTCCGGCGCCGACGTCACCACCGAGTACTACCTCAACGACGCCGGTGTGCAGATCACCAAGTTCGCCGCCTCGCTGCAGGCCGCCGCGAACGGCCGCGAGGTGCCCGAGGGCGGGTACGTCGGCGAGTACATCGTCGACATCGCCAAGGCGCTGACCGACGCGATCCCGGGCGTGCTCGACCTCTCCGAGGCCGAGCAGCTGGAGGTCTTCCGCACCGAGGGCCTCAAGCTCATGGTGGCCGAGATCAAGCGCTCGATGGACGAGTTCGGCACCCACTTCGACGTGTGGTTCTCGGAGAAGACGCTGCACGACTCGGGCGCCGTCGAGAAGGCCATCGAGCGGCTGCGCGAGCAGGGCCACGTCTTCGAGCAGGACGGTGCGGTCTTCCTGCGCACCACCGACTTCGGCGACGACAAGGACCGCGTCCTGATCAAGGCCGACGGCGACAAGACCTACTTCGCCGCCGACGCCGCGTACTACCTGTCCAAGCGGGACCGCGGTGCCGAGGTCGCGCTCTACATGCTGGGCGCCGACCACCACGGCTACGTCAACCGCCTCAAGGCCATCTCGGCCTGCGCGGGCGACGACATGAACCACAACATCGAGGTGAAGATCGGCCAGTTCGTGAAGATGCTTCGCGACGGCGAAGAGGTCCGCATGTCCAAGCGTGCGGGCAACATCATCACGATCGACGACGTGGTCGAGTGGATCGGCGTGGACGCCGCCCGCTACACCCTGGCGCGCTCCTCCACGGACTCGACCATCACGCTGGACATCAACGTCCTCACCAGCCAGACCAACGAGAACCCGGTCTACTACGTCCAGTACGCCCACACCCGGATGTGCGGCGTGGCGCGCAAGGCCGCCGAGCTGGGCGTGGACAAGGGCACGGCCGAGCAGTTCAAACCCGAGCTGCTCGCGACCGAGTGGGAGAGCGACATCCTCGGCGCCCTCGGCGAGTTCCCGCGCATCCTCGCCACGGCCGGCGAGCTGCGCGAGCCGCACCGGGTCGCGCGCTACCTGGAGGACCTCGCGGGCAAGTACCACCGCCTGTACGAGAACTGCATGTTCCTGCCCAAGGGCGACGAGGAGCTCAACGACACGCACCGGGCCCGGCTCTGGCTGGTCGAGGCCACGCGCACGGTCATGGCCAACGGCCTCACGCTCCTGGGCGTGACGGCGCCCGAGCGGATGTAGGCACCACCCCCAAGCGCAGAGCGGGGGCGGCTGACGGTCAACGGGGACCGTCGCCGCCCCTCGCCATAGGTCTCTCGAAGGACGAACCAGCATGAGTCGTTCCGCACACCCGGCAGGCCCCCGTCACGGAGACGTCCTGCCCGAGGGCCACTACCAGGCCCCGCCCGCCGACCTCAACGCGCTCGACCCGAAGGTCTGGTCGCGCACCGTCACCCGCGACGCCGAGGGCGTGGCCACCGTCGGCGGGATCGACGTCAAGCAGCTGGCGGCCGAGTTCGGCACCCCGGCGTACCTGCTGGACGAGGAGGACTTCCGCTCCCGGGCGCGCGCCTGGCGGGACGCCTTCGGCACCGACGCGGACGTCTACTACGCCGGCAAGGCGTTCCTCTCCAAGGCCGTCGTGCGCTGGCTGCACGAGGAGGGCCTCAACCTCGACGTGTGCAGCGCGGGCGAGTTGGCGGTGGCGCTGGCCGCCGGGATGCCGTCGGCGCGGATCGCGCTGCACGGCAACAACAAGTCGGTGGACGAGCTCGAACACGCGGTGAAGACCGGCGTCGGCCACATCGTGGTCGACTCGTACGAGGAGATCGAGCGGCTCGCCGCGATCGCGGCCCGCCAGGGCGTGCGCCAGCAGGTGCTGATCCGGATCACGGTCGGCGTCGAGGCGCACACCCACGAGTTCATCGCCACGGCGCACGAGGACCAGAAGTTCGGCCTGTCGCTGACCGGGGGAGCCGCCGCCGAGGCGGTGCGCCGCGTGCTCGGCCACGACAGCCTGGAGCTGCGCGGCATCCACTCGCACATCGGCTCGCAGATCTTCGACACGGCGGGCTTCGAGGTCGCCGCCCGCCGGGTGGTCGGCCTGCTGGCTCAGATCCGCGACGAGCACGGCGTCGAGCTGCCCGAGATCGACCTCGGCGGCGGCCTCGGCATCGCGTACACCAGCGACGACGACCCGCGCGAGCCGGCCGAGATCGCGGCCGCGCTGGCCGACATCGTCCGCCGCGAGTGCGCCGCCGCGAACCTGAACGCCCCGCGGCTGTGCGTGGAGCCGGGCCGGGCGATCGTCGGCCCGACGGCGTTCACGCTGTACGAGGTCGGCACCGTCAAGGAGCTGCCGGGCCTGCGCACCTACGTCAGCGTGGACGGCGGGATGTCCGACAACATCCGCACCGCGCTGTACGACGCCGAGTACTCGGTGGCCCTGGTGTCGCGCACCAGCGACGCCGAGCCGATGCTGGTCAGGGTGGTCGGCAAGCACTGCGAGTCCGGCGACATCGTCGTGCGGGACGCCTTCCTGCCGTCCGACCTGGCCGCGGGCGACCTGATCGCGGTGCCCGCCACCGGCGCCTACTGCCGCTCGATGGCGAGCAACTACAACCACGCCCTCAGGCCTCCCGTGGTGGCCGTCAAGGACGGTGCGGCGCGGGTGATCGTCCGGCGCGAGACGGAGGAAGATCTCCTGCGTCTGGATATCGGATGACGAAATCCTTGTCTCAGATCATGGAACGACCGTAGATCCGTACGGAAAGTCCCGGAGACTGGTACGGACCGAAGTTCCCGGCGGCGCCGGAAAACCGCCGGAAATACCGAAGCACGATGAATGCAGAGCGGAGTCGGATGATGCGTACGCGCCCGCTGAAGGTGGCGTTGCTGGGTTGTGGTGTGGTGGGCTCCGAGGTGGCGCGCATCATGACGACGACGGCCGACGACCTCGCCGCTCGCATCGGTGCCCCGGTGGAGCTGGCCGGGATCGCGGTCCGCCGGGCCGGCCGGGCCCGCCCCGGTGTGCCCGAGCACCTCATCACCACCGACGCCGAGGCCCTGATCAACCGGGGCGACATCGACGTCGTGGTCGAGGTGGTGGGCGGCATCGAGCCGGCCAAACAGCACATCCTGGCGGCGTTCAAGCACGGCGCCTCGGTGGTCAGCGCCAACAAGGCCCTGCTCGCCCAGGACGGCGCCGAGCTGCACACCGCGGCCGCCGCGGCCGGGGTGGACCTGTACTACGAGGCCGCGGTGGCGGGCGCGATCCCGCTGCTGCGCCCGCTGCGCGAGTCCCTCGCGGGCGACAAGGTCAACCGGGTGCTGGGCATCGTCAACGGCACCACCAACTTCATCCTCGACAAGATGGACACCACCGGCGCCGGCTACTCGGAGGCGCTGGAGGAGGCCACCGCGCTGGGCTACGCCGAGGCCGACCCGACGGCCGACGTCGAGGGCTTCGACGCCGCCGCCAAGGCCGCGATCCTGGCCGGCATCGCCTTCCACACCAAGGTCACCGCCGCGGACGTCTACCGCGAGGGCATCACCGAGGTGACCGCGGCCGACATCGCCTCGGCCAAGGAGATGGGCTGCGTGGTCAAGCTGCTCGCGATCTGCGAGCGGGCGGCCCACGGCGAGTCCGTCACCGCGCGCGTCCACCCGGCGATGATCCCGCTCTCGCACCCGCTGGCCTCGGTCCGCGAGGCGTACAACGCGGTGTTCGTCGAGGCCGAGGCGGCCGGCCGGCTGATGTTCTACGGCCCGGGCGCGGGCGGCTCGCCGACCGCCTCCGCGGTGCTGGGCGACCTGGTCGCGGTCTGCCGCAACAAGCTGGCCGGCGCCACCGGCCCCGGTGACTCCGTGTACACGCAGCTGCCGGCCAAGCCGATGGACGAGGTCGTCACCCGCTACCACGTCAGCCTGGACGTGGACGACCGTGCGGGTGTGCTCGCCCAGGTGGCGTCCGTCTTCGCCGAGCACGGCGTCTCCATCGACACCGTGCGCCAGCAGGGCCGCGACGGCGACGCCTCGCTCGTCGTGGTCACCCACCGTGCCACCGACGCCGCGCTGTCGGCGACGGTCGACAAGCTCCGTGCGCTGGACAGCGTGCGGGACGTGGCCAGCATCATGCGGGTCGAAGGGGAATAAGGAACTGCCATGAACGCCGTTGCCGAGAACGTCGTCCGAGGCGCGCACACCCACCAGTGGCGCGGCCTGATCGAGGAGTACCGGGACCGCCTGCCGGTCACCGCGGCCACCCCGGTGGTCACCCTGCTGGAGGGCGGCACGCCCCTGGTCCCCGCCCAGGTGCTCTCCGAGCGCACCGGCTGCGAGGTCTACCTCAAGGTCGAGGGCGCCAACCCGACCGGGTCCTTCAAGGACCGCGGGATGACGATGGCCATCTCCAAGGCCAAGGAGGAGGGCGCACAGGCCGTCATCTGTGCGTCCACCGGCAACACCTCGGCCTCCGCCGCCGCGTACGCGGTGCGGGCCGGGATGGTCTCCGCCGTGCTCGTCCCGCAGGGCAAGATCGCCCTCGGCAAGATGGGCCAGGCGCTGGTGCACGGCGCGAAGATCCTGCAGGTCGACGGGAACTTCGACGACTGCCTCACCCTTGCGCGTGAACTGTCCGAGAAGTATCCGGTGGCCCTGGTCAACTCGGTGAACCCGGTGCGGATCGAGGGCCAGAAGACCGCGGCCTTCGAGATCGTCGACATGCTCGGCGACGCCCCGGACATCCACGTCCTGCCGGTCGGCAACGCGGGCAACATCACCGCGTACTGGAAGGGTTACCGCGAATACGCCGCGGACGGCCTGGCCTCGCGCACCCCGCGGATGTGGGGCTTCCAGGCGGCCGGCTCGGCCCCGATCGTGGACGGCGCCCCGGTGCTCAAGCCGCAGACCATCGCCACCGCGATCCGGATCGGCAACCCGGCCTCCTGGGACTTCGCGCTCGCCGCGCGGGACGAGTCCGGCGGCCTCATCGACAAGGTGACGGATCGTCAGATCCTGTCCGCCTACCGACTGTTGGCCTCGCAGGAGGGCGTCTTCGTGGAGCCCGCCTCGGCCGCCTCGGTGGCCGGCCTGCTGGCCAAGGCGGAGGCCGGCCTGGTCGACCCGGGCCAGCGGATCGTCTGCACCGTGACCGGCAACGGCCTCAAGGACCCCGACTGGGCGGTGGCCGGCGCGCCGCAGCCGCAGGTCGTCCCGGTCGACCCGGAGACCGCGGCCCGGAGCCTCGGTCTGCTCGACCGCTGACGGGTCCGACGCTTCGACGGGCCGACCCTTTCGGGGGTCGGCCCGTCAAAGTTCTCCGCTGACACTTTTGTGTCAATTCCGCTGTGCATTCCGAGGCGTTTTCGCCCCGCTCTTTGACGGAGTGGGGTGTGCATTCCGGCCACAACCGGCAACACACCAGATCGAAGGCCCACGGGGTGTACCGCTCGGGAACCTCTCTTCGAT
The DNA here is from genome assembly GCF_040303045.1 of Kitasatospora sp. NPDC096140. Taxonomy (NCBI): domain Bacteria; kingdom Bacillati; phylum Actinomycetota; class Actinomycetes; order Kitasatosporales; family Streptomycetaceae; genus Kitasatospora; species Kitasatospora sp. NPDC096140. The sequence goes on along the minus strand of NZ_JBEOUW010000019.1, from coordinate 44,641 downwards.
ACTCTGGGTCCGGCCGTGTGGCACATGCCCCGGGCCCGGTACCGTCCGGGCCGCGCCGACGACTGCGGCCGCCCGCCCCGAAGGGCCTGCGGCCCGTTCCCCCACCTTCGCACCGACGACGCGCTCCGCGCCGCCCGATTTCCCCAGGAGAGTCCACCGCATGGCCGGTCCTGCGTTCCGTGCCGCCGCCGTCCGCGTCCGGGTTCCGGCGACCAGCGCCAACCTCGGCCCGGGCTTCGACGCCTTCGGACTCGCGCTGGGTCTGTACGACGACGTGGTCGTCCGGGTCGCCGACTCCGGCCTGTCCGTCGACATCGCCGGCGAGGGCGCCGAGACGCTGCCGCGCGACGAGCGCCACCTGCTGGTCCGCTCGATGCGCGCCGCGTTCGACCGGCTCGGCGGCCAGCCGCGCGGCCTCGAAGTGGTCTGCGCCAACCGGATACCGCACGGCCGGGGCCTCGGTTCCTCCTCCGCCGCCATCTGCGCCGGGATCGTGGCCGCCCGCGCGGTCACCATCGGGGGTCCGTCCGCACTGGACGACGACGCGCTGCTGGCCCTCGCCTCCGAGCTGGAGGGCCACCCGGACAACGTCGCGGCCTGCCTGCGCGGCAACTTCACCATCGCCTGGACCGACGACGAGTGCGCCAAGGCCGTCGCCCTGGAGCCCGCCGAGCAGGTCGTCCCGGTGGTGTTCGTCCCGGCCGGCGAGGTGCTCACCGAGACCGCCCGCGGCCTGCTGCCGAAGACCGTCCCGCTGGCCGACGCCGCGGTCAACGCCGGCCGCTCCGCGCTGCTGGTGGAGGCGCTGACCAGGCGCCCCGAGCTGCTCTTCGCCGCCACCGAGGACCGGCTGCACCAGGACTACCGCGCCTCGGCCATGCCGGACAGCGCCGGCCTGGTCGGCGCGCTGCGCGCGGAGGGCATCCCCGCGGTCATCTCCGGGGCCGGCCCGACCGTCCTCGCGCTCACCGACGAGGCGGGCGCCGACAAGGTGCTCTCCTTCGCCGGGCACCACGGACACGGCGGCGACCCGGCGTTCGCCGCGCACCGGCTGGACGTCGACCGCGCCGGGGCCGTCGTGCTCCCGCTGGACGTCTGAGCAGCCCGTACGGGCCCGGCACCGGCCCGCGTCGAGCGGGCCGGGCCGGACACGATTGGCAAGCGCAAGGCTGGGGAATGTCTGAGGGGGTCGGTAGTGTTAACCTCATTGCTGCACCAGGTGCCCTCCGGGGCTCGGTGCGCCGCGTCCCGATCCCAGCACTCCACTGCCGTGGAGTCCCGGCGATGCACGGGGCGACGATTCTCCGGGAGCCCACCGCAGCGCGTACGCAGCCTGCCTGCGCGACATGCGGCCGCATCCCGAAGCCGTGACGGCACCTGACTCCCACCCGCGGCCTCCCACCTAAGAGGCCAGGACGGGCGGAGCGCGGGCCACCGTCACGCGACGGGGGCCCGGGATTCGCAGGGAGCGTGGGGGTTACGCCCTCAAGGGGAGGTCGACACACGACCGGCCCACCGCGCCACTCAGCACCACCGTGCTTCAAGCACCGCACCTCGCAGCTCTCCCTCGACGGGCTCCCGCCATTCGAGGGATCACCGCCTCGGACCGACGCAGTCGAGCGTTGGTCAGGACAGCACAACCGGTCGCCGAGCCAGACAGGCCGACGTCCGCTCCAGGGAAGGACCCTTAGTGAGCGACTCCACCGATCTGATGGGCGCGCGCCCGGACGCCGACGCGTCGGACGCAGCCGCCCCCGCTGCCCCGGCGCGGCGCCGCCGCAGTGCCGCCGCGGGCCTGGACGGCATGGTCCTGGCCGAGCTGCAGAAGCTCGCCGCGGACCTTGGCATCACCGGTACCGGACGCATGCGCAAGAGCCAGCTGATCGAGACCATCAAGGAGAAGAGCGGCGGGGACCCGCTGCTCGCCGCCGGTGGCGCCCCGGCCGCCGCGAAGCGCACCGCCGCCAAGGCGGACGCCGAGGCCCCGGCCGAGAAGCCGGCCCGCCGCACCAAGGCCGCCGCCGCCAAGGCCGCCGCCGAGGCCCCGGCCGCCGCCGAGCCGCAGGCCCAGATCGAGATCCCGGTCCAGGCCGCCGCCGAGACCGCCGCGCCGGCCCGTGCCGAGCGCACCCGCCGCCGGGCCACCTCGGCCGCCGGCGCGCCCGTCGCCCCGGCCGCCGAGGCCGCGGCCGAGGCCGCCACCGTCGCGGTCGCCGAGTCGAAGCAGGCCGAGGCCCGCCCGGCCGAGACCCGCGGCTTCGAGGGCCGCGAGGACGGCCGCGAGAGCCGTCGCGACCGCCGCGAGCGCCGTGACCGCCGCGAGGGCGGCGAGCGCACCGAGCGCACCGAGCGTCCGGAGGCCGGCGAGGCCCAGGACGGCGACACGCGCGAGTCGCGTCGCGACCGCCGCAACCGCCGCGAGCGCGCCGACCGCCAGGGTCAGCAGACCCAGCAGCCGGGCAGCGGCCAGGGCGACCAGCAGGGCCGCCAGGGCCAGCAGGCCCAGCAGCCGCAGGTCCAGCAGGGCCAGGGCGGTTACGACGACGACGAGTTCGGCGAGGGCCGTCGTGGCCGTCGGGGCCGTTACCGCGACCGCCGGGGCCGTCGTGGCCGCGACGGCTTCGAGGCCGGCCCGGCCGAGCCGCAGATCGGCGAGGACGACGTCCTGATCCCGGTCGCGGGCATCCTCGACATCCTCGACAACTACGCGTTCGTGCGCACCTCCGGCTACCTGCCGGGCCAGAACGACGTCTACGTCTCGCTCGCCCAGGTCCGCAAGAACGGCCTGCGCAAGGGTGACGCCATCACCGGTGCGGTGCGCCAGCCGCGCGACGGCGAGCGCCGCGAGAAGTTCAACGCCATGGTGCGGCTGGACTCCGTCAACGGCATGGACCCGGAGAGCGGCCGCGGCCGCCCCGAGTTCAACAAGCTCACCCCGCTCTACCCGCAGGAGCGGCTGCGCCTGGAGACCGACCCGGGCGTGCTGACCACCCGCATCATCGACCTCGTGTCGCCGATCGGCAAGGGCCAGCGCGGTCTGATCGTCGCGCCGCCGAAGACCGGCAAGACGATGGTGCTGCAGGCGGTCGCCAACGCGATCACCCACAACAACCCCGAGTGCCACCTGATGGTCGTCCTGGTCGACGAGCGTCCGGAAGAGGTCACCGACATGCAGCGGTCGGTGAAGGGCGAGGTCATCTCCTCGACCTTCGACCGCCCGGCGGAGGACCACACCACCGTCGCCGAGCTGGCCATCGAGCGCGCCAAGCGCCTGGTGGAGCTGGGCCACGACGTGGTCATCCTGCTGGACTCGATCACCCGCCTGGGCCGCGCCTACAACCTGGCGGCGCCGGCCTCCGGCCGCATCCTGTCCGGTGGTGTCGACTCGACCGCGCTCTACCCGCCGAAGAAGTTCTTCGGTGCCGCGCGCAACATCGAGAACGGCGGCTCGCTGACCATCCTGGCCACCGCGCTGGTCGAGACCGGCTCGCGCATGGACGAGGTGATCTTCGAGGAGTTCAAGGGCACCGGCAACATGGAGCTCAAGCTCGACCGGAAGCTCTCGGACAAGCGCATCTTCCCGGCCGTCGACGTGGACGCCTCCAGCACCCGCAAGGAGGAGATCCTGCTCGGCAACGAGGAGTTGGCCATCGTCTGGAAGCTCCGCCGGGTGCTGCACGCGCTCGACTCGCAGCAGGCGATCGAGCTGCTCCTGGACAAGATGAAGCAGACCAAGAGCAACGCCGAGTTCCTGATGCAGATCGCCAAGACCACCCCCGGCTCCGGCGACTGACCGTAGCCGGACGGCTGTCGAAGCACGGAACCCCGGATCGCGCGAGCGGTCCGGGGTTCCGTGCGTTCGCACCCGGGTTGTTCCAGAGTCGGGACAATTGAGGCTCTTTGGATCATGTTGTCCGATTTATTCTGGACCGTATGGCCGAGCACAAGAGGGTCCCCAGTCGCCGCCGCAAGGTCCTGCGGACGGCTGCCTGTGCGTTCGTCGCGCTCGTCGTCCTCGGCACCGGCGCGGCCGTCTACGCGTACGTGAAGCTCAACGGCAACATCAAGAGCGTCGACATCGACGGCCGCCTCGGCGACGCCCGGCCGCCGGCCGCCACCGACGGGTCCTTCAACGTCCTGGTGCTGGGCTCCGACTCGCGCAGCGGCGAGAACGGCGACCTGGCCGGCGGGGACACCGGCGACACCGCCCGCTCGGACACCGCGATGGTGGTGCACGTCAACCAGGACCACTCGCGCGCGCAGATCGTCTCGATACCGCGCGACACCCTGGTGGCCCGCCCCGACTGCACCGGCGCGAACGGCACGGCCGTGCCCGGCGCCAAGCGCGCGATGTACAACAGCGCCTTCGAGACCGGCGGCGCGGCCTGCGCGGTCAAGACCACCGAGCAGCTCACCGGGCTCCGGATGGACCACTACCTGCAGATCGACTTCGCCGGCTTCGCCCGGGTCGTGGACGCGATAGGCGGGGCCACCGTGACCACCACGGTGGCCATCCACGACAAGGACAGCGGGCTCGACCTGCCGCCCGGGCAGCACCACCTGGACGGTCAGCAGGCGCTCGCCTTCGTCCGCACCCGGCACGGCGTCGGCGACGGCAGCGACCTCGGCCGGATCGAGCTGCAGAAGCAGATGGTGAAGTCGCTGCTCCGGCAGGCCGGCGGGGCGGGACTGTTCACCGACCCGGTCAAGCTGTGGTCGATCGGCGACACCATGACCAGGAGCATCACCACCGACTCCGCGCTCGGCTCGGTGAACGCCCTGGTGGGGCTCTTCCAGGAGCTCAAGGGGATCGGGCCGGACCAGCTCGGCATGGTGACCCTGCCGGTGCAGACCGCTCCCGGCGACCCGAACCGGGTGGTCGAGCTGCAGCCGCAGGCCGACCAGCTCTGGGCGGCCCTCAAGGCCGACCGGGAGTTCCCGCAGGCGGTCGTCTCCGCGCAGCCGGAGAACCCCGCCCAGGCGGCCCCCACGGCCTCCGCGGCCGCGCCGTCGACCCCCGGGCGGGCCGCGGGGAAGGCGACTGCGAAGGCGAGCGCGAAGGCCGGCGCCACGCACTGAGCGGGCCCGGAATATCCCGGAACGCGACCCGGTTTGGGAAGATGCGGCCCGTCCTGGCAGACTGGTCCGTCGGTCCCGGTTCACGTGCGGCACTCCAGCCGCCGACCCGGTGCCCTCCCGAAACCTAGGAGAACCCCTTGAAGCCCAACGTTCACCCCGAGTACGTGGTCACCCGCGTGACCTGCACCTGCGGCGCCGAGTTCACCACCCGCTCGACCGAGACCAGTGGCGAGATCCGCGCCGAGGTCTGCTCGCAGTGCCACCCGTTCTACACCGGCAAGCAGAAGATCCTCGACACCGGTGGCCGCGTGGCCCGCTTCGAGGCCCGCTTCGGCAAGCAGCACAGCGCGAAGGCCTAGCGCTCACTCGGCGCCGGTTCCCGGCGCCCCCGTACTCGTTGTCGGGGGCGTCGGGGGCCGGCGCCGTTCGCGTCCCCCCGCGCGTTCCCCCCTCCCCAACCCGATCCGAGCCCCCGGGAAGAAGGCCACCCCATGTTCGAGGCAGTCGAAGAGCTCCTCGTCGAGCACGCCGACCTCGAAAAGAGGCTGGCCGATCCGTCCGTCCACGCCGACCAGGCCAACGCGCGCAAGCTGGCCAAGCGGTACGCCGAGCTGACCCCGATCACCCGGGTCTACCGGCAGTGGCGACAGACCGGCGAGGACATCGAGGCCGCGCGCGAACTCGCCGCGGAGGACCCGGAGTTCATCTCCGAGGTGAAGGAGTCCGAGGCGCGTCGCGACGAGCTCACCGAGGAACTGCGGCTGCTGCTGGTGCCGCGCGACCCGAGCGACGACAAGGACGTCATCCTGGAGATCAAGGCGGGCGAGGGCGGCGAGGAGTCCGCCCTGTTCGCCGGTGACCTGCTCCGGATGTACCTGCGCTACGCGGAGCGGATCGGCTGGAAGACCGAGATCATCGACTCCAACGAGTCCGACCTCGGCGGCTACAAGGACGTCTCGGTGGCCGTGAAGACCAGGGGCAACACCGAGCCCGGCCAGGGCGTCTGGGCCCGGCTGAAGTACGAGGGCGGCGTGCACCGCGTGCAGCGCGTCCCCGCCACCGAGTCCCAGGGCCGCATCCACACCTCCGCGGCGGGCGTGCTGGTCACCCCCGAGGCGGAGGAGGTCGAGGTCGAGATCGTCGCCAACGACCTGCGGATCGACGTCTACCGCTCCTCCGGCCCCGGCGGCCAGTCGGTCAACACCACCGACTCCGCGGTCCGGATCACCCACCTGCCGACCGGTATCGTGGCGTCCTGCCAGAACGAGAAGAGCCAGCTGCAGAACAAGGAGCAGGCGATGCGCATCCTGCGTTCGCGGCTGCTGGCCGCCGCGCAGGAGGAGGCCGAGCGGGAGGCGTCGGACGCGCGCCGCAGCCAGGTCCGCACGGTGGACCGCTCGGAGCGGATCCGGACGTACAACTACCCCGAGAACCGCATCTCGGACCACCGCACGGGGTTCAAGTCGTACAACCTGGACCAGGTCCTGGACGGCGAGCTGAACGCGGTGATCCAGTCCTGCGTCGACAAGGACGCGGCGGCGAAGCTCGCCGCGGCCCAAGAGAACTGAGACCGGCGCGCCCCAGCCCACGCGCAGTCCGTAGCCGGAGCGCAGAAACAAGAGGTCGTACGGATGAACCTGCTGCTCGCCGAGGTGGCCCAGGCCACCCAGCGGTTGGCCGCGGCCGGCGTGCCGTCGCCGCGCTTCGACGCGGAGGAACTCGCCGCCTACGTCCACCACGTCAAGCGCAGCCAGCTGCACACGGTGAAGGACGCCGACTTCGACGCCCGCTACTGGGAGGCGGTCTCGCGCCGCGAGGCGCGCGAGCCGCTCCAGCACATCACCGGACGGGCGTTCTTCCGCTACCTCGAACTGGAGGTCGGCCCCGGGGTGTTCGTGCCCCGGCCGGAGACCGAGTCGGTTGTCGAGTGGGCCATAGACGCGGTGCGCGACATGGACGTGGCCGAGCCGCTGGTGGTGGACCTCTGCTCCGGCTCCGGCGCGATCGCCCTCGCCCTGGCCCAGGAACTGCCGCGCTCCACCGTGCACGCCTTCGAGCTGGACGAGGGCGCGCTGGAGTACACCCGGCGCAACATCGAGGCCAGCCCCGACCGCGCCCGGGTCACCCTGCACGCCGGGGACGCCACCAGGGCCTTCGAGGACGACCGCTCCTGGGACGGCCGCTTCGACCTGGTGATCTCCAACCCGCCGTACATCCCGCTCACCGAGTGGGAGTACGTCGCGCCGGAGGCCCGCGACCACGACCCGCAGATGTCGCTGTTCTCCGGCGAGGACGGCCTGGACACCATCCGCGGCATCGAGCGGGTCGCCGCGCGGCTGCTGCGCCCGGGCGGCGCGGTGGTCATCGAGCACGCCGACCAGCAGGGCGGCCAGGTGCCGTGGATCTTCAACGAGGAACGCGGCTGGACGGACACCGCCGACCACCGCGACCTGAACAACCGGCCGCGCTTCACGACCGCCCGACGGGCGTCGTTGTGAACAGTCGAACGCAGCACGACCGCCCGCAGGGCGCCGTCGTGACGGCAGCGACGACGGCGACGGCCGCAGTGACCGCCAAGAGCCACTTCGGAAGGGGACCGCACCGATGAGCCGCCGCTACGACTGTGCCGATGCCGGGGACCGCGCCACCGGCCTGCGCGAGGCCGCCTCGGCCGTCCGCCGCGGCGAACTCGTCGTGCTGCCCACCGACACCCTCTACGGGGTCGGCGCGGACGCCTTCTCCCCGGAGGCCGTCGGCGAGCTGATGGCCGCCCGTGGCCGCGGCCGCAACACCCCGTCGCCGGTGCTGGTCGGCTCGCCGACCACCCTGCACGGCCTGGTCACCGACTTCTCCGAGCAGGCCTGGGAACTGGTCGACGCCTTCTGGCCCGGCGGGCTGACCCTGGTCGCCCGGCACCAGCCCTCGCTGCGCTGGGACCTCGGCGAGACCCGCGGCACCGTCGCGGTCCGGATGCCGCTGCACCCGGTCGCCATCGAGCTGCTGAACGCCACCGGCCCGATGGCCGTCTCCAGCGCCAACCTGACCGGCGGATCGTCCCCGCTGACCTGCGACGAGGCGCAGTCGCAGCTCGGCGACGCCGTCTCGGTCTACCTGGACGGCGGGTCGGCCGACCACGCCGCCGCCTCGTCCATCGTCGACGTCACCGGCAAGGTCCCGGTCCTGCTGCGGGCCGGCGCGATCAGCGTCGAGCAGCTGAGGGAGGTCGTCCCCGACCTGGAGGCCGGCAGTTGACGCCCACCGCCTCGCTCCGTTCCGGGCCCGGCATAGCGCCGTACCTGAGCGTGGACCCCAGGCCGCTGGACCACTTCCGGATCCTCTTCGTCTGCACCGGGAACATCTGCCGCTCGCCGATCGCCGAGCGGCTCACCCGGCGTGAGCTGGACACCCGGCTGAGCCCCCGGGTGGCCGGGCGGATCCTGGTCGAGAGCGCCGGCACCTGGGGCCACGTGGGTGCGCCGATGGAGGACCACGCGGCGACCGTGCTCGACGAGTACGGCGCCGACAGCGGCGGCTTCACCGGCCGCGAGCTGCTGGACGAGCACGTGGTCGAGGCCGACCTGGTGCTCACCGCGACCCTGGACCACCGCGCCCAGGTGATCTCGATGGGCCACGAGGCGGGACTGCGCACCTTCACGCTGAAGGAGTTCACCCGCCTGGTGCGGACGATAGACCCGGGCACGCTGCCCGACCCCCGGCGCGGCGCCGACGTCACCGAGCGGGCCCGCGCGCTGGTCCGCGCGGCGGCCGCGCTGCGCGGCTGGCTGCTGGCCGCCACGCCGGAGTCGGACGAGGTCGACGACCCGTACGGCGCACCGATCGGCATGTTCCGCAACTGCGGCGAGGAGATATTCCACGCGGTCGACCCGGTGGTCACCGCGCTGACGGGCGTTCCGGCGCGCAGGTAGGTGTTCTGGCCCGTCCGGCCGCGTTCCGACGGGCCGGGCGGCGGTGGCGGTCCTACGCTGGATCCACCGTCCCCGCAGCGCCCGGGAGCCCCGCCATGACCGTCACCGACGCCCCGACCGGCTCGACCTCGACGAAGGGGCGCCCGTGGGCGTCCGAGGCCCTGTACCGGGCGGATCCGCAGCTGGCCGACCTGCTGGCCGCGGAGGCCGAGCGGCGCGCCGAGACGATCCAGCTGCTGGCGGGGGAGAACCTCACCAGCCCCGCCGTCCTGGCGGCCCTCACCGGCCCGCTGATCGACAAGTACGCCGAGGGCTACCCGGGCCGCCGGCACCACACCGGCTGCGCGCTGGCGGACGCCGCCGAGCTGCTGGCGATCGACCGGGCCCGCGAGCTGTTCGCCGCCCCGCACGCCAACGTCCAGCCCCGGTCGGCGACTTCGGCGATGCTGGCGGCGTACGCGGCGCTGCTGCGGCCCGGCGACGGGGTGCTGGCGATGTCGCTGGAGCACGGCGGCCACCTCAGCTGCGGCTCGCGCGCCAACTTCTCCGGCCGCTGGTTCGCCTTCACCGGCTACGGCGTGCGCGAGACCGACGGGCTGATCGACCTCGACCAGGTGCGCGAACTGGCCCGGTTGCACCGCCCCAAGGCGATCGTGGCGGGCTCGATCTCCCACCCCCGGCACCCGGACTGGGCGGCCTTCCGGGAGATCGCCGACGAGGTGGACGCCTACCTGATCGCCTCCGCCGCGCAGACCACCGGCCTGATCGCGGCCGGGGTGGCGCCCTCCCCGGTGCCGTACGCGGACGTCACCGTGGCGGCCACCCACAAGCTGCTGCGCGGCCCGCGCGGCGGCCTGCTGCTGTGCACCGCGGAGCTGGCCGAGCGGGTCGACCGGGCGGTGTTCCCGTTCAGCCAGGGCGGCGCGGCGATGAACGAGGTGGCGGGCAAGGCGGTCGCCCTCGCGGAGGCGTCGACGCCCGCCTACCGGGCGTACGCGGAGCGGGTGGTGTCCGGGGCGCGGGTGCTGGCCGAGGGGCTCGCAGCGGCCGGAATGCGCCCTCTGACGGGCGGTACCGACACCCACCTGGTGACGGCCGACGTGAGCCCGCTCGGGGTGACCGGCGCGGAGGCCGAGCGGCGCTGCGCGGCCGCCGGACTGCTGCTCGGCAAGTGCGCACTGCCGTTCGACCCGGCGCCGCCCGCCGACGCCTCCGGGATCCGGCTCGGGACGGGCACCGTGACCAGCCAGGGGATGGGTACGGCGGAGCTGTCCGAGATCGCCGGGCTGATCGCACGGGTGCTCGCCGGGGGCGCGGTCGCTCCCACCGCGGCGCGGATCCGCGAGCTCGCGCTGGCGTTCGCCGGCCGGGCCTGACGGCGACCCGTCCAGGGGCATTCCGGATCTCCTACCCGGGAGGGCGAACCGCGATGCGCGTCCCCGGCGTCCGACTCAATAAGGTGTGTGCGTGGCGACGCACCTCGAACCCCGGGAAGGCAGGGGAGTACCTTCGGTACTTCCCCGTTCGACAGTGATGCAGGAGGCCAGTGGTGCGTGAGTATCTGCTGGTGCTGTTCTGCACCGCCGCCGTGACCTACCTGCTGACCGGCCCGGTCCGGAAGTTCGCCATCGCCGCCGGCGCCATGCCGCCGGTGCGCGCCCGCGACGTGCACCGCGAGCCCACGCCGCGGCTCGGCGGCATCGCGATGTTCGGCGGGCTCTGCGCGGGCATCCTGGTCGCCTCGCAGCTCGACAACCTGAGCAAGGTGTTCACCCAGGGCACCGACATCCGCGCGCTGCTGTCCGGCGCCGGGATCATGTGGCTGCTCGGTGTGCTCGACGACAAGTGGGGCGTGGACGCGCTGGTGAAGCTCGGCGGCCAGATGATCGCCGCCGGTGTGATGGTCTGGCAGGGCGTCACGGTGATCACCCTCCCGGTGCCCGGCGTCGGCGCGGTCGCGGTGAGTCCGACCCAGGGCATGGTCATCTCGGTCACCCTGGTCGTCGTCATGGTCAACGCGGTGAACTTCATCGACGGTCTGGACGGCCTGGCCGGCGGCATGGTCTGCATCGCCGCGATGGCGTTCTTCCTGTACAGCTACCGGCTCTGGTACGGCTACGCGATCACCGACGCGGCCCCCGCCGTGCTGTTCAGCGTGCTGCTGATCGGCATGTGCCTGGGCTTCCTGGCGCACAACATGCACCCCGCGCGGATCTTCATGGGCGACTCCGGCTCGATGATGCTGGGCCTGATGCTGGCCGTCGCCGCGATCTCCATCACCGGCCGGGTCGACCCGGACCTGATCAACAACGAGACCGGTTCGCAGACCGCCACCGTGCACGCCCTGGTGCCGATCTACATCCCGCTGCTGCTGCCGCTGACGGTCATCGCGCTGCCGCTGGCGGACCTGCTGCTCGCGGTGGTGCGCCGCACCTGGGCCGGCCAGTCGCCGTTCGCCGCCGACAAGCGCCACCTGCACCACCGGCTGCTGCAGGTCGGGCACTCGCACAGCCGGGCCGTGCTGATCATGTACTTCTGGGCCGCGCTGATCGCCTTCGGCTCGGTGGCCTTCTCGGTGACCAACACCGGTCGCACCGTGGTCCTGACGCTCGCCGGGCTCTGCCTGCTCGGCCTGGTGGTGCTGCTCACCCCGCGGTTCCGGCCGCGCGCCCCGCGGGCGGTGCAGTCCTTCGTCCCGCCCCGCTACCGCCGCCAGTCCTCCGGCCCGATGGCCGAACTGTCCGCGAAGGACAAGCAACTTCTGGGTGAAGCCGGGGTGGACTCCTCCGAGCGCGCCGACCATGGTCCGGCCAGCGGCCGCCGCTGACGGGGGAGTTGGCGTTCCGTCAGATGGCCTCACCCGTACGGCGGATTCGTTGCGCTGTTGGTGTGACAGGTGCCACACAATCATGGTAAAGCTCTCATCAAATAGTTTGTGATACCGTTCACGAGTACCGAGAACACGCCGAAAGACCTGACAGGTGGATGACTTCCGTCCCTGTCGGTCTCCTTCGACGGGCCCGCCGTCCTCGCGGGCGGCCCGGCGGCGATGCCTCGGTCCGGTGTCACCCGCCACCATCTGTGCCCGTCCCCCGCCACATCGACATGCCGCCGGAGCTGCCGACATGCCGTCCACCGACGCCCGGATCCTCCGAGGCGCCGCGATTCCCACTGCGGTCGCCGGGATCATCGCCATGGCGATCTCGTTCGCTGTCGCCGGCGGGAAGGGCCTGCTCGGCGCCCTGTTCGGCGCACTGCTCGTGATGGCCTTCTTCAGCTTCGGCCAGGTCGCGCTCGACCGGCTGACCAGGTCGAACCCGCACATCCTGATGGCCGCCGGACTGCTGGTGTACACCACCCAGATCCTGCTGGTCGGCATCGTGCTCGCGATCTTCAAGAACACCGAGCTGTTCAACCGGCAGGCCTTCGCCTTCACCCTGCTGGGCTGCGCCCTGATCTGGACGGGCTTCCAGGTGCGCGGCGCTCTCAAGGCCAAGACCTTCTACGTCGACACCGACGCCTCGGAAAAGAAGGGCGACAAGCCCTCGGACTCGGGACGTCAACAGTGACGAGGCCCAACTGTCCCTCCAACGAGGGGGGCGGTGTTTATGCCGCACTGACGGCCTGCTATCGTCCGTCGCAACAACGGAGTTCGGGAAGAGGCCTGGTCTGTCCGCAGAGCGGACCGATCGCCCCCCGGACCCGCGCAGTCTTCGATGATCCCGCAGTCGCGCAGAGCGCCGTCGCGCGGGGTCGGCGAGAAACCCATCAAGTTCCAGTGCCGCTCCGTGGCCCAAGGCCACGCCGACACACCGAGGGTGCCGTATCCATGCGTCACGACGAAGGAGTCCGTGGTGAGTGCTGAACTCACGTCGTACCTCGCCTCAGGCAGTTGCCACTTCGGGGACGCTGGCTGTGGCTTCCCGGCTCCGGGTCTGAACGAATTCGACTTCAAGCCGATCTTCACCATCGGCAGCTTCTACTTCAACAAGCCGATGCTGCTGTCGATGGTCGTCGCAGTGCTGGTGGTCGTCTTCTTCTGGGCCTCGTTCGCCAAGCCGCGCCTGGTGCCGGGCAAGCTGCAGCTGGTCGGTGAGATCGGCTACGACTTCGTCAAGCGCTCCATCGTGCTGGAGACGATCGGCAAGAAGGGCGAGAAGTACGTCCCGATGCTGGTCTCGATGTTCTTCTTCATCTGGTTGATGAACATCATGTCGGTCATCCCGTTCGCGCAGTTCCCCGTGACGGCGGCGATCGCGTTCCCGGCCGGCCTCGCGGCGGTCGTGTGGGTCACCTACATGACGCTGACCTTCAAGAAGCACGGCTTCGTCGGCGGTCTGAAGAACCTCTGCTGGCCGTCGGGCATCCCCGGCTGGGTCATGTTCATCCTGGTGCCGATCGAGTTCTTCTCGAACATCTTCGTGCGCCCCTTCACGCTCGCGGTCCGAGCCTTCGCGAACATGTTCGCCGGCCACCTGCTGATCGTGATGTTCTCCGTCGCCTCCTGGTACCTGCTCAGCCCGACCCTGGGCGCGCTGTACGGCTCGGCCTCGTTCGTCGTCGCCGTCGGCCTGACCGCCTTCGAGCTGCTGGTCCAGTTCCTGCAGGCCTACATCTTCGTGATGCTGGCCAGCAGCTACATCGCCGGTGCCCTGGAAGAGGCGCACTGAGCCCGAGGCCCTGGCCTCCCGTGAACCACCCCCCGGAACGCCCGGTGGCCAATCACCACCGGTTCACCACCCCTGCAAAGGACAATCGCAATGAGCATGCTCGCTGAGGGCGTCGTCGGTTCCATCGCCTCCGTCGGTTACGGCCTCGCGGCCATCGGCCCCGGCATCGGCGTTGGTCTGATCTTCGGCAACGGCGTTCAGGCCATGGCCCGTCAGCCCGAGGCTGCCGGTCTGATCCGTTCCAACATGTTCATCGGCTTCGCGCTGACCGAGGCGCTCGCCCTGATCGGCATCGTCATGCCGTTCGTCTTCGGCACCGGCAAGTAATTTCGCCGTAGCCCCTTTCTGAGGAAGGTCCAGATATGAGCATCGCGGCCACGCTCGCGGCCGAGGAGCAGATGAATCCGCTCCTCCCCAACTGGCCCGAGATCGTTATCGGCCTGCTCTGCTTCTTCATCGTCTTCGGTCTCCTCGGCAAGAAGCTCCTCCCCAGCATCGAGAAGGTGCTGTCGGAGCGCCGGGACGCCATCGAGGGCGGCATGGAGCGCGCCGAGGCCGCTCAGGCCGAGGCCCAGGCCGTGCTTGAGCAGTACCGTGCCGAGCTTGCCGAGGCGCGCCACGAGGCCGCCCGCATCGTCGAGCAGGCTCGCGAGCAGGGCGCCGCCCAGCTCGCCGAGATGCGCGAGGAGGGCCAGCGCCAGCGCGAGGCCATCGTCGCGGCCGGTCACGCCCAGATCGAGGCCGACAAGAAGCAGGCGACTGCCGCCCTGCGCCAGGACGTGGGCTCGCTGGCCACCCAGCTGGCGTCCCGCATCGTGGGCGAGTCCCTTGAGGACCACGCCCGGCAGAGCGGTGTCATCGACCGCTTCCTGGACGAGCTGGAGGCCAAGGCCGCCGTTGCTCAGGGTGCGGCCAAGTGATCGGCGCCAGCCGCGAGGCTCTCGCCGCCGGCCGGCAGAACCTGGAGAGCCTGACCGACTCCACCTCGGTGGACGCGGCCAAGCTCGCCGAGGAGCTCACCGCCGTCACGGCCGTGCTGGACCGTGAGGTCTCGCTGCGCCGTGTCCTGACCGACCCGTCCCGGTCGGGCCAGGACAAGGCCCAGCTGGTCACCTCGCTGCTGACCGGCCAGGTCTCCGGCGAGGCCGTCGACCTGGTCTCCGGTCTGGTCCGCTCCCGCTGGTCGGGCTCGCGCGACCTGGTGGACGCGACCGAGGAACTCGCCGCGTACGCCGAGATCATCGCCGCGGACAAGGCCGGCGTCCTGGACGACGTCGAGGACGAGCTGTTCCGCTTCGGCCGGGTGGTGAGCGGCTCGCACGAGCTGCGCGCCGCGCTGACCGAGCCGAAGGCCGGCGCCGTCGCCAAGGCCGAGCTGATCAAGAAGCTGCTGGGCGGCCGCGCCAACGCCGGCACCGTCCGGCTGGTCACCGCCCTCGTGAACGCGCCGCGTGGCCGTAGCCTGGAGCAGGGCCTTGAGTCCTACTCGAAGCTCGCCGCCGCTCGCCGCGGCCGCGTGGTGGCCCTGGTCACCACCGCGGTGCCGCTGTCGGACACCCAGAAGGAGCGCCTGTCCGGTGCTCTGGGCCGGATGTACGGCCGCCAGGTCCACCTGAACATCGACGTCGACCCCGAGGTCGTCGGCGGTGTCCGGGTGCAGATCGGCGACGAGATCATCAACGGCACCGTGTCGAGCCGCCTTGAGGGCGCTCGCCAGTCGCTCGAAGGCTGAGCACCGAAGCAGCACATCCGACCCTCGGTCGGGAAACCGGCTCCCCAAGGAGCCGGCAAATCGTACGGCCGGTTCGAAAGACCCGGCCGAGAGTCGAATACTTGCGGCCCTCAATGGCGGGCCGAGGATCGCAAACTAGGAGAGCAGGGAAGCCTGATGGCGGAGCTTACGATCCGTCCGGAGGAGATCCGGGACGCGCTGGCCGACTTTGTCCAGTCGTACCAGCCGGACGCCGCTTCTGTGGAAGAGGTCGGCACGGTCACTGACGCGGCGGACGGCATCGCGCATGTCGAGGGCCTGCCCTCGGTCATGGCGAACGAGCTGCTGAAGTTCGAGGACGGCACCCTCGGCCTCGCGCTGAACCTCGACACCCGCGAGATCGGTGTCGTCGTCCTCGGTGAGTTCGGCGGCATCGAAGAGGGCCAGACCGTGCGCCGCACCGGCGAGGTCCTCTCGGTTCCGGTCGGCGACGGCTACCTCGGCCGCGTCGTGGACCCGCTGGGCAACCCGATCGACGGTCTCGGCGACATCGCGGCCACCGGCCGTCGCGCCCTGGAGCTGCAGGCCCCCGGCGTCATGGCCCGCAAGTCGGTCAAGCAGCCGCTGCAGACCGGCATCAAGGCCATCGACGCGATGACCCCGATCGGCCGCGGCCAGCGTCAGCTGATCATCGGCGACCGCCAGACCGGCAAGACCGCGGTGGCCGTCGACACGATCATCAACCAGCGTGACAACTGGCGCTCGGGCGACCCGGAGAAGCAGGTCCGCTGCATCTACGTCGCCGTGGGCCAGAAGGGCTCCACCATCGCGTCCGTCCGCGGCGCCCTGGAGGAGGCCGGCGCGCTGGAGTACACCACCATCGTGGCTGCTCCCGCCTCCGACCCGGCCGGCTTCAAGTACCTCGCCCCGTACACCGGTTCGGCCATCGGCCAGGAGTGGATGTACGACGGCAAGCACGTCCTGATCATCTTCGACGACCTGTCGAAGCAGGCCGAGGCCTACCGCTCCGTCTCCCTGCTGCTGCGCCGCCCGCCGGGCCGCGAGGCCTACCCGGGTGACGTCTTCTACCTGCACTCCCGCCTGCTGGAGCGCTGCGCCAAGCTGAACGACGCCCTGGGCGGCGGCTCGATGACCGGTCTGCCGATCATCGAGACCAAGGCCAACGACGTCTCGGCGTACATCCCGACCAACGTCATCTCCATCACCGACGGCCAGTGCTTCCTGGAGTCCGACCTGTTCAACGCCGGCATCCGCCCGGCCGTGAACGTCGGTATCTCGGTCTCCCGCGTCGGTGGCTCCGCCCAGATCAAGGCCATGCGCTCGGTCGCCGGCCGTCTGCGCCTGGACCTCGCCCAGTACCGCGAGCTGGAGGCCTTCGCCGCCTTCGGTTCCGACCTGGACGCGGCCTCCAAGGCCCAGCTGGAGCGCGGTGCGCGCATGGTCGAGCTGCTGAAGCAGGGCCAGTACCAGCCGTTCCCGGTCGAGGAGCAGGTCGTCTCCATCTGGGCCGGCACCACCGGCAAGATGGACGACGTCCCGGTCGCCGAGGTCCGTCGCTTCGAGCGCGAGTTCCTGGACCACGTCCGCCTGCAGCACAAGGACCTGCTGGCCGGCATCGTCGAGACCGGTCTGCTGGCCGACGGCACCGTCGACGCGCTCACCACCGCGATCGAGGCCTTCAAGCAGGGTTACCAGACCGCTGACGGCAAGCTGCTCTCCGAGCAGGCCTGAGTCCGGTAGCGAGGGAAAGGACGTAACGACCCATGGGAGCACAGCTTCGGGTCTACAAGCGCCGGATCCGCTCTGTCACCGCGACGAAGAAGATCACCAAGGCGATGGAGATGATCTCCGCGTCGCGCATCGTCAAGGCGCAGCGCGCGGTGGCCGCCTCCACTCCGTACGCCGATGAGCTCACCCGGGCGGTGACGGCGGTGGCCACCCGGTCCAACGCCAAGCACCCGCTCACCACCGAGAACCCGAACGCCTCGCGTGCCGCCGTCCTGCTGATCACGGCGGACCGCGGCCTGGCGGGCGGTTACTCGACCAACGCCATCAAGGCCGCCCAGACGCTCACCGAGCGCCTGCGGTCCGAGGGCAAGGACGTGGTGACGTACATCATCGGTCGCAAGGGTGTCTCGTACTACACGTTCCGCAATCTCACGATCGCGGACTCGTGGACGGGATTCTCGGACAAGCCGACCTACGGTGACGCGAAGACCGTGGCAGCCGACCTGATCGAGGCCTTCACGGCCGAGACCGGCGGCGTGGACGAGCTCCACCTGATCTCGACCGAGTTCGTGTCGATGCTGACGCAGAACGCGGTGGAGGCCCGGCTGCTGCCGCTGAAGCTGGACGAGGTCCAGCTCAGCGACCAGTCGCCGGCCAAGTCGGAGATCTTCCCGCTCTACGACTTCGAGCCGTCGGCGGAGGGCGTCCTGGACGCGCTGCTGCCGCGGTACGTCGAGAGCCGGATCTACAACGCGCTGCTGCAGTCGGCCGCTTCCGAGCACGCCGCCCGCCGCCGTGCGATGAAGAGCGCGACGGACAACGCCGGCGAGCTCATCAAGTCGCTCACGCGGCTTGCCAACTCGGCCCGTCAGGCCGAGATCACCCAGGAAATCAGCGAGATCGTCGGTGGCGCCAACGCGCTCGCTGACGCGAGCCGCGGGAGCGAATGAGTATGACCACCACTGTTGAGCCGACCACGGCGACGGGCCGCGTCGCGCGGGTCATCGGCCCGGTCGTCGACGTGGAGTTCCCCGTCGACGCGATTCCGGACATGTACAACGCCCTGCACGTCGAGGTGGACAACCCCGACGGCACGGGCAAGAAGACCCTGACCCTTGAGGTCGCCCAGCACCTCGGCGACGGCATGGTCCGCGGCATCTCGATGCAGCCGACCGACGGCCTGGTCCGCGGTTCGCAGGTCACCGACACCGGTGCCGCGATCTCCGTGCCGGTCGGCCAGATCACCAAGGGCAAGGTGTTCAACGCCCTCGGTGACGTGCTGAACGTCGACCAGGCGGAGTTCGACTCCCAGGTCGAGGTCCGGTGGCCGATCCACCGCAAGGCCCCCGAGTTCAAGGACCTTGAGTCCAAGACCGAGATGTTCGAGACCGGCATCAAGGTCATCGACCTGCTCACCCCGTACGTCCAGGGTGGCAAGATCGGTCTGTTCGGTGGTGCCGGTGTCGGCAAGACCGTTCTGATCCAGGAGATGATCTACCGCGTCGCCGAGAACTTCGGTGGTGTGTCGGTGTTCGCCGGCGTCGGCGAGCGCACCCGTGAGGGCAACGACCTCATCGACGAGATGGTCGACTCGGGCGTTCTGGACAAGACCGCGCTGGTCTTCGGCCAGATGGACGAGCCGCCGGGCACCCGTCTGCGCGTCGCGCTGTCCGCGCTGACCATGGCGGAGTACTTCCGTGACGTCGAGAAGCAGGACGTGCTCCTCTTCATCGACAACATCTTCCGGTTCACCCAGGCCGGTTCCGAGGTGTCGACCCTGCTCGGCCGCATGCCCTCCGCGGTGGGTTACCAGCCGAACCTGGCCGACGAGATGGGCCTCCTGCAGGAGCGCATCACCTCGACCCGCGGTCACTCGATCACCTCGATGCAGGCGATCTACGTCCCCGCGGACGACCTGACCGACCCGGCCCCGGCCACCACCTTCGCCCACCTGGACGCGACCACCGTTCTGTCGCGCCCGATCTCGGAGAAGGGCATCTACCCGGCCGTCGACCCGCTGGACTCCACGTCCCGCATCCTCGACCCGCGGTACATCGCGCAGACCCACTACGACACGGCCATCCGTATCAAGGGGATCCTGCAGAAGTACAAGGACCTCCAGGACATCATCGCGATCCTCGGCATCGACGAGCTGTCCGAAGAGGACAAGATCACGGTGCACCGTGCCCGTCGCATCGAGCGCTTCCTCTCGCAGAACACCTACGTGGCGAAGCAGTTCACCGGCGTCGAGGGTTCGACCGTGCCGCTGTCGGAGACCATCGAGGCCTTCAACTCGATCGCCGACGGTAAGTACGACTCCGTCCCGGAGCAGGCCTTCTTCATGTGCGGTGGCATCGAGGACCTGGAGAAGAACGCCGCCGAGCTGGCGAAGAAGTAATCGCGGCCGG
Source organism: Kitasatospora sp. NPDC096140 (assembly GCF_040303045.1). Taxonomy (NCBI): domain Bacteria; kingdom Bacillati; phylum Actinomycetota; class Actinomycetes; order Kitasatosporales; family Streptomycetaceae; genus Kitasatospora; species Kitasatospora sp. NPDC096140. Next base: position 25,098 of record NZ_JBEOUW010000019.1, on the reverse strand, counting down.
TAGCAGCTGAGTGACCGTGAGGGGTGGCCCCCGAGCCTGGGGACCACCCCTCGCGTCGCATCGGCTGTGATTCCGGTCAAATCCGTGCCGCCGGTTTCATGCCGAGGGTGCGGGGCCGTTATTCTTACCGAAACTCCCGAGTAATCGGGCGTTGCATGAGCCTAGGAGCCCACGTTGGCTGAGCTGCACGTCGAGCTGGTCGCAGCCGACCGCAAGGTGTGGTCCGGTGCGGCCACCATCGTCGTCGCCCGTACGGCCTCCGGTGACACCGGCATCATGCCGGGCCACACCCCGGTGCTGAGCGTGCTGGAGACCGGTCCGGTCACCATCCGCACGGTGGACGGCGGCACCGTGATCGCCGCGGTGCACGGCGGCTTCATCTCCTTCGCCGACAACAAGCTGTCTCTGCTCGCGGAGATCGCCGAGCTGGCGGACGAGATCGACGTCGCGCGTGCCGAGCGCGCACTGGAGAAGGCCAAGTCGGGCCTGGACGAGCACGCCGAGCGGCGCGCCGAGGTCCGTCTGTTCGCGGCGCGCGGCCTCAAGGCCCACGCCTGAGTGCGCCGGACCCCGGCTTAGCGGGGTCGACCGACGGTCCCGGGGACGCGTGAGCGTGACCCCGGGACTGTCGTCGTAGTTGGTAGGTCAGCGCGGTCGCTTGATACGACCGCTACGGGGAACGCGGGTAGCGAGGAGGTAGGTGAGCATGGTCCTCGCGCTTGTGGTGTGTGCGGCGGTCGTGGCCCTGGGTGTGATCGGCCTGGTGGCCTTCGCCGTCCGCCGCCGGCTGATCCAGCGGGTAGGCGGAACGTTCGACTGCAGTTACCGGCTTAAAATGCCCGCCGACGCCTCGACGCAGCCCGACCTCGACGAGAACGGGAAGCCCACCTCCGCCCCGGTCCCCCCGACCGACGGCAAGGGGTGGGTTTTTGGTATCGGCCGGTACAGCGGCGACTCGATCGAGTGGTTCCGGGTCTTCTCGTACGCCCCGCGGCCGCGCAAGGTGCTGCCGCGCCGGGAGATCGAGGTCCTCGGCCGGCGCTACCCGGAGGGCCAGGAGGAGCTGGCTCTGCTCTCCGGCTCGGTGGTGCTGCGCTGCCTGCACAGCGGGGAGCCGCTGGAGCTGGCGATGAGCGAGGACGCGCTGACCGGCTTCCTGGCCTGGCTGGAGGCGGCCCCGCCCGGGCAGAGGGTCAACGTCGCGTAGCGACGAGACCCTCGGGGTGGGGGCGCCCCCGGCCGGAGGCTGGGGGAGGTCAACGTCGCGTAGCGACGAGACCCTCGGGTCGGGGCGTGCGATGTCCTTGCGGGGTTAACGCCGCCTAACGTCGCGGGCTAGGGTGGCCGCATGGTCAATCTGACGCGCATCTACACCCGTACCGGCGACGACGGCACCACCGCGCTCGGCGACATGAGCCGGACCACCAAGACCGACCCGCGGCTGATCGCCTACGCGGACGCCAACGAGGCGAACGCGGCGATCGGGGTGGCCCTGGCGGTCGGGGCGCTCTCGGAGGACGTCGCGGCGGTGCTGGTGCGGGTCCAGAACGACCTCTTCGACGTCGGCGCCGACCTGTCCACCCCGGTGGTGGAGGACCCGAAGTACCCGCCGCTGCGGGTGCTGCAGTCCTACGTCGACCGCCTGGAGCAGGACTGCGACCACTACCTGGAGCAGGTCGAGAAGCTGCGCAGCTTCATCCTGCCCGGCGGCACGCCCGGCGCGGCCCACCTGCACCTGGCCTGCACGGTGGTGCGGCGGGCCGAGCGCTCGACCTGGGCGGCGATCGCGGAGCACGGGGACACCGTCAACCCGCTGACCGCGAAGTACCTCAACCGGCTGTCCGACCTGCTGTTCATCCTGGCCCGGGTCGCCAACAAGGAGCGCGGCGACGTGCTCTGGGTGCCGGGCGAGAACCGCTAGCCGCGCGCGCTAGCGCGACGACTCCGCCGGGGCCTTCTCCGGCTCCACCACGCGGCCGTTCTCGACCAGGACGCCGGCCGGCGCCTCCTTGGGCCACAGCGAGTAGCAGCCGGCCACGACCACGTTGACCACGGCCGCGATGCCCAGCTTGAGGTACCACTGCAGGAACGTGCCGTAGTGGGCGGAGCCCGCGGAGAGCGGGACGAGCAGGGTGATCAGGCCGAGGGTGATCGCGGCGGAGACGACGGTGCGGCCGGCGATCTGCCACTCGTGCCTGGTCCGCTCGGGGCCGTACTTCGGCGAGGGCAGCGGCTTGGGGCCGCCGGCGAAACGGTGCTGGAAGCGCCGGTCGGCCCAGCGGACCAGCGAGGGGCCGTAGCCGACCGAGAACCCGGCGTAGCTCGCGGCGAGCGCGTGCGTCCAGCTCGCCTCGGCGCCGCCGCGCAGGTCGAGCACGGTGAGCGCGTACAGCGCGAGGTCGACGGCCGGGAGGCCGAGCAGCAGGACGGTGCTGGTGCGGCGCCACCGCAGCAGGTAGCGGGTGGAGAGGGCCAGGCCGAGGACGATCCACCAGGAGATCTCGGCCGCGACGATGAGGGTGACGATCACGTTCTGCTCCCGGACGTTCGGCGGTGTGTCCAGCCTCGTGCGCGGGTGCGCCCGTGTCGTCGTCGTGCGGTGCCGTCCCGGTCTGCATCTTTCGATGTAGCGGGCTCCTCCGTGGACCGGAGCCGGACGGTCCGCCGGGGATGGTGGGATGGGGGCGTGCCCGTTCCCGTCCCGTCTCTCTCCCCGCGCCGGCAGGACCAGCTGATCGCCCTCTGCGGGCTGCTCGGCGGCGCCGTGCTGATCGTCTTCCGGGTGTACGACAACGCCGACCACGTGCAGCTGTGGGCGGTGGTGCTGCCGATGCTGGTGATGTCCGGGCTGGAGCTGTGCCGGCGCACCAGGCCGGTGCTCGCGGTGTCGCTCGGCGGGTTGGCCTTCGCGGCCAGCCTGTTCACCGGCAGCCTGCTGGCGACCCTGATCATGTACACCGATCTGCTGTACGCCGCGGTGATCTACGGCAACCGCCGGATGTCGCGGGTGCTGCACCTGACCGGCGGCTCGACCGTGCTGGTGCTCTCCAGCCTGGCCTGGTACGCCGCCGGCACCCCGTCCGGGCTGCTGGTCGCGGTGATCAGCTCGCTGGTCTTCCTGGCGCCGGTGTGGACCGGCGACGTGGTGCGCAAGCACCGGCAGGAGGCGGAGGCCGAGCGGCTGCGGGCCGAACAGACCGCGCTGCTCTCGGAGATGGACCGGCGCGAGGCCGTCGGCGCGGAACGGGCCCGGATGGCACGGGAGTTGCACGACGTGGTGGCCAACCACCTGTCGGCGATCGCGATCCACGCCACCGGCGCGCAGTCCGTCGCCAAGCGCCGGAGCCTGCCCGCGGACGACCCGCTGGTGGAGGTGCTGGCGGTGATCCGGGAGAACAGCGTCCAGGGATTGGCCGAAATGCGTCGCATGATCGGACTGCTCCGGGACAGCGGCGGGGGAGAGGTCGACGAGTCGTACGCGGCGCCCGACCTCGCCGCGGTGGACGCCCTGCTGGCCAAGGCCCGGGCGGCCGGCCAGGACGTCGGGCTGGAGTTCGAGCTGGCCGAGCACGGCGAGCGCGGGGAGGTGCCGGTGCCGGTCGGGCTGGCCGCGTACCGGATCGTCCAGGAGTCGCTGACCAACGCGCTGAAGCACGCCGGGCCCGGACTGGTGCGGCTGCGGCTGGAGTTCGGGCCGCAGGACCTGCGGATCGCGGTCGACAGCCCGTACCGCGGCGAGCCGGGCCGCGAACTGCCCGGCGCCCGGGCCGGACTGGTGGGCATGGCGGAACGGGTCGGGCTGCTCGGCGGCAGCTTCGAGGCCGGCCCGAAGGACGGGTACTGGAGCGTGCGCGCGGTACTGCCGCACACGCAGGGGAGCGAGGGGCGGGCATGACGATCCGGGTGCTGGTGGCCGAGGACCAGGCGGCGGTGCGGGCGGCGCTGGTGATGATCCTGCGGGCCGAGCCGGAGTTCGAGGTGGTCGGGCAGGCCGCCGACGGCGAGGAGGCCGTCCGGCTGGCGCTGGAGCTGCGGCCCGACGTGGTGCTGATGGACGTGCAGATGCCCCGGCTGGACGGCGTCTCGGCGACCCGCGAGGTGGTCGCCGCCGGGGCCGGCCAGGTGCTCGTGCTGACCACCTTCGACCTGGACGAGTACGTCTACGGCGCGCTGCGGGCGGGCGCGGCCGGGTTCCTGCTCAAGGACCTGGAGGCGGACACCCTGATCGAGGGCATCCGGACGGTGGCCCGCGGGGACGGCATGCTGGCGCCCTCGGTGACGAGGCGGCTGATCGGCGCCTTCGCCCGTCCGGATCGGCCGGTCGGGCCCGAGGCCCGGGAGGCGGTGTCCGGGCTGACCGTCCGTGAGCGGGAGGTGCTGGCCTGCATCGGGGCCGGGCTGTCCAACGGGGAGATCGCGACCCGGCTGGCGATGGCGGAGGCGACCACCAAGACGCACGTGAGCCGGATCCTGGCGAAGCTGCGCCTGCGCAACCGGGTGCAGGCGGCGATCCTGGCCCAGGACCTCGGCCTGACCATCTGACCGTCCGACCATCCGGCCGCCGGAGCTTCCGGGCGCCCGGGCGCCCGGCCGACGGGCTCCGACCGGTCACCCGGGCGGCTGACCAGGTCGGTTGCAGATCACACTCCCGATTGCTACTGCGTGGGGGATTCGGGCACTAGAGTCCGCGTGAGCGAGCGGAGCGAGTGAACGAACGAAGCAGCGAGCTCCGCGCAAGCGACTGCCGAGCGCAGGCGAGGCAGGAAGATCGAGCGATGCGGCTCCACGGCGGTCACCCCTGCCCTGAGCCGCCTTCAGGGCCCGCCCGCGGGGCGGCGACGGCATCGGAGACCAAGCCATGAGCAATGCGTCCAGCAAGCAGATCGCCGTGATCGGTGCCGGCCTGATGGGCGCCGGCATCGCCCAGGTGTCCGCGCAGGCCGGCCACCCGGTGGTGCTGCGGGACGTCACCGAGGAGGCGCTGCAGCGCGGACTCGCGGGCATCCGCGCCTCGTACGAGAAGTTCGTCGCCAAGGGCCGGCTGAGCGCCGAGGCCGCCGAGGCCGCGCTGGGCCGGATCACCACCACCACCGACCTGGGCGCCGTCGCCGAGGCCGACATCGTGGTCGAGGCCGTGTTCGAGCAGCTGGACGTCAAGGAGGCCGTCTTCCGCGAGCTGGACAAGCTCGCCAAGGACGGTGCCGTGCTGGCCTCCAACACCTCCGCCATCCCGATCACCCGGATCGCGGCCACCACCCAGCGCCCGGAGTCGGTCGTCGGCGTCCACTTCTTCTCGCCGGTCCCGATGATGAAGCTGGTCGAGCTGGTCCGCGGCTACAAGACCAGCGACGAGACGCTGGCCACCGCCCGCGCCTACGCCGAGGGCGTCGGCAAGGAGGTCGTGGTGGTCAACCGCGACGTGGCCGGCTTCGTCACCACCCGCCTGATCACCGCGCTGGTCGTCGAGGCCGCCAAGCTGTACGAGTCGGGCGTCGCCACCGCCGAGGACATCGACACCGCCTGCCGCCTCGGCTTCGGCCACGCGATGGGCCCGCTGCAGACCGCCGACCTGACCGGCGTGGACATCCTGCTGCACGCCGCCCACAACATCTACACCGAGACCAAGGACGAGAAGTTCGCCGCCCCGGAGATCATGGCCCGCATGGTCACCGCCGGTGACCTGGGCCGCAAGAGCGGCCGCGGCTTCTACCCGTACGAAGGCAAGTGAGCCGACGGGGCTGAACGACCCGGCGGGCCGTGCGATCGGAGCGTCGCGCGGCCCGCTCCGCCGGGTCGGGTGAGTTTCCTCACGCCGGGTGCCGCAGACGGGTGATTTGGGCGGTAATCGAGCGTAGGTGTGGAGACTTCCTGCGTATATTCCCTCGGACGAGTGAAGTTGCTTCAGATCCGGCCGGAACCAGCAACCTGCGGAGCAGGTTCGCCGTCAGATGGGGGAACCCGGCCTTCCGACCGGATCCGGGCGTGGGGCCGCGGCCCGCCCGGACGCACACTCCGCTCCCGCACCCGGTCCGGCCGGGTCGGCCCCACCCGCACCAGGCCGTCCAGGCGAAGGAGGAGAGCATGCGCATCACCGGCGACCACACGGCGCTGGCCATCGAAGGCCGCCTCGACGTGCGCACCGCCGCCGACGCGCGGGCCAAGCTGCACCAGGCCGTGGACGGCGGCCTCGGCGACCTCGTGCTCGACCTCGCCCGACTGGAGTTCTGGGACGCCACCGGCCTCGGCGTGATCATGGGCACCCACCGGAGGGCCGGCCGGATCGGCCGCCGACTGGTGCTGCGCTCCGTCCCGGCCCAGCTCCAACGGCTGCTGGTGGCCACCAAACTGCACCGCATCCTGGCCGTCGACGGCGGCGTCGCCGAGGCGCACGGCATCGCCATGTAGCACGCCGCGGGCCGTACGTCCCCGCAACGTCCCTGGTCAGCGGTTCACGACCGCCCCCCGACCCGGACCGCCCTGCACGGGCGGGCCCGGATGTGCAAGAGTCTGCCCGTCAGAAACGGCCGCCGGGGCTGCCCCAGACCGCCCGCGGCCACGACCGGGAGACGTCAGCCGACCGGCCCGGGGCGCCGACGGCCGAGCACGATGCGGAGCAGAACGTGGCACAGCCATCCGGGGAGTTCCGGCAGGAGGCCGTCCGCACCCGCGGCGGCGAACTGGTCTCCGGCGGCCTGCTGGTGGGAGTCGGCGCCCCGGACGGTTCCGAGGCCAGGCCCTGCCCGGAGGAGTGGCGGCCCCGCCCGCGCCGGATCGAGCGCAGCGAACCCGCCCGCGGCCCGGCCGGCGGCGTCGGCCGCGCGGTCGGCCCGCTCGCACTCGGCGCCGGCCCGGCCGACCTGCCGCTGCTGGACCGCGAGGCGGACATCGCCGAACTGCTCGGCCTGCTCTCCGAAGGACGCTCGATACGCCTGGTCGGCCAGGCCGGCTCCGGTCGCAGCGCACTGCTGTCGGCCGTCGCCGAGGCCGCCGCCGACCTCACCCCCGGCGGTGTCGTCCAGCTCTGCGGCCACCGCCGCACCCTCGCCGACCTGCTCCAAGACCTCTTCACGGCCACCCACCACGCCCCCGGCTACCGTCCCGACCCGGACCAGCTGGCCGTCCACCTCGCCGAGGTCGGAGCCGTCGTGGTGATCGACGCCGCCGAACTCTCCGAAGCCGAGCTGGAGCAGCTGCCGGCCGTCGCCCCCGGCTGCGCCTTCCTGGTCGCGGCCGCCCCGGACAGCCCGCCGCTGCCGGCCGGCTCCCGGCTGCGGGACCACCTCGTCGCCGGGCTCTCCCGCTCCGCCTGCCTCGCCCTCACCGCCCGGCTGGCCGGGCGCCCCCTGGACGTCGCCGAGAAGGCCTGGGCGGTCGACCTCTGGTTCGAGTCCGAGGGCCTGCCGCTGCGCTTCGTCCAGGCCGCCGCCCTGCTGCGCCAGCGGGACGTCTCGGTGGACGCGCTGGTCGCCGCCGAGGACGACCGGATGGACGTCTTCGGCGCGGTCGAGGGGCCCGTCCGCGACCCCGACCCGGCGGTCCGGGAGGACGCGCTGCGTCGCACCGTCCCGCTGCCCTCCGTCGCGCAGACGGCCTCGCCCGCGGTCCGGCTCGCCGAGGGCCTGAGCGAGCCCGCGCAGGCCGTGCTGCGGCTCGCCGTCGCCCTCGGCGGGGAGTGCCCCACCGCGCCGCACCTGCCCGCGCTGATCGACGTCGGCCTGGGCGAGGCCGCCCTCGCCGAACTCTCCGACGCCGGGCTGACGGTGTCCATCGGCGGGCACCACCGGCTGACCGCCGGTGCGCTCGACCTGCTCGCCCCGGACTGGCCGGCCCGCGGCTGCGTGGACGGCGCCGCCCAGCACTTCGCCTGGTGGGTCGGGCACAGCTCGGTGACGCTGGAGCAGATCGCCGCCGAGGCCGAGGTGGTGATCGGCGTCCTGCTCGCCGACCGGAACGCCGGACGCCACGAGGCGGTGGTCCGGCTGGCCCGGGCGGCGGCGCCCGCGCTGGCGCTGGCGCTGCGCTGGGGCGCCTGGGAGCGGGTGCTGCAGCTCGGCCAGGAGGCGGCCCGCCGGGCCGGCTCGGCGAGCGACCAGGCCTGGTTCCACCACGAGGCGGGCGTGCACGCGATCTGCGTCCGGCAGCCGTCGAGGGCCGTCGCGGAGCTGGAGACCGCGCTCACCCTGCGGGCGTCCGCGGGGGAGCAGCGCGGGGTGGCCTCCGCACGCCGGATGCTCGACCTGCTGCGCGCCGACGGGCGGCAGCTGTCGGCCGCCGCGCCGGCGGTGTCCAGCCGGGCGCCGGTCATCCGCAAGATCGCGGCCAGGGTGCCGGCCCGGCTGAAGTCCAGCAGGCGGCGGCGGGTCGCCGTGGTCTCCACGGTCGTGCTGACCATGGGGGTGCTCGGGACGGCGGTGGCGATGAGCCTCACCGGGCCGGACGAGCACCGTTCGAACGACCCGCACAGCGGCCGGATGGACCAGGGCGGCGGCACCCAGGACGCGCCGTTCCCGCAGCCCTCCGGCAGCGTCTCCCCGGGCGCGCCCGGCACCGTGCCGGGCAGCCCGACGGCGTCGAGCGGCAGCCCGGTGCCGTCGGTCAGCGGCAGCGCCTCGCACTCGGCGAGCGCCTCGCCGACCAGGAAGCCGAGCTCCTCGCCGGGGGCGAGCGAGTCGCCGACCGCCCAGCAGCCGCAGCCGACCGTCCCGGGTCAGTCGCAGCCGCCGAAGCCGGTGACCAGCCGCCCCACGACGGTGCCGACGACACCGTCGACCAGCCCGTCGACGCCGCCGGTGACACCCCCGAGCAGCCCGACGACCTCGCCGTCCTCGTCGCAGAGCCCGAGCGGATCGGCCACTCCGGCCGTTCCCGGGCTCTGAACGGTCAGAACAGCTTGAGCTTGTCGTCGTCGATGCCGCGCAGCTCGTCGTAGTCCAGCACCACGCAGCCGATGCCGCGGTCGGTGGCCAGCACGCGGGCCTGGGGCTTGATCTCCTGCGCGGCGAAGACGCCCTTGACCGGGGCCAACAGCGGGTCCCGGTTGAGGAGTTCGAGGTAGCGGGTGAGCTGCTCGACGCCGTCGATCTCGCCGCGGCGCTTGATCTCGACGGCCACCGTGGTGCCGTCGGCGTCGCGGCAGAGGATGTCCACCGGGCCGATCGCGGTCGGGTACTCGCGGCGGATCAGCGACCAGCCGCTGCCGAGCACCTCCATCCGGTCCGCGAGCAGCTCCTGGAGGTGTGCCTCGACACCGTCCTTGATCAGCCCCGGGTCCACCCCGAGTTCGTGGGACGAGTCGTGAAGCACCTCCTCCAGCGTGATGATGAGCTTCTCGCCGGCCTTGTTCTCCACCGTCCAGACCCCGTCGGCCTCCTTGAGGACGCACGGCGGGGACATCCAGTTGAGCGGCTTGTAGGCGCGGTCGTCGGCGTGGATGCTGACGCTGCCGTCGGCCTTGACCAGGATGAGCCTGGTGGCGGAGGGCAGATGGGCGGAGAGCCGACCGGCATAGTCGACTGAGCAGCGGGCAATTACGAGACGCACGGTCGACCACGCTAGCCCACCGGGGCCAGTTGATGCGATTCCGCGACGACGGGGTGAAGAAAGCGCGAACCCCGCGAACATTGAGGTCCGGCGATTCCGCTCCTGTTCGTCTCCTGCCCGCCGCGGTCTGGCGCCCGTCCCGTCCGGTCGCTACGGTGTGTGACGGCATGCTTGCGGGATCGCTGTCAACGGGGATGGAGACTTCAGATGAACGATCCGACAGGATCCGGCCAATCTGGTGCACCACACCGTATTTCCGGAGCAATCCCCAGGAATGACCGGCCTGCTCCGCCGTTGACTGCCACGCTGTTCTGAGCGCGGTCGGTGTTCGGGACGTCACGTCCCGTACCGCCGCCGCTGGTCGCGAAGGTGCCGGCAGCCCCCGTCCCACGGTGTTCCGGACACCACACGCGATTCGCCCACCCTCACTGAGCTTGGACTACGCACGACCACCCGGGCGCCGCGCGGGTGGACCGCGAGAGGAGAATCCATGTCGCTCGACGTCTCACCGGCCCTGCTGGAAAAGGCTGAGCGGGGCGAGGTCGACGAGCGGGAATTCGTCGACTGCGTCCGCGTCTCGCTGCCGTACGCCTGGGAGCTGATCAGCTCGCTGGTCGCCCAGGCCAAGGTCGACGGCACCGACTTCGCCGACAACCAGGTACCGCCGCCCAGCGAGCAGGCCCGCGGCCAGCTGCTGCGCGCCCTGGCCAGCGATGCCATCCGGGGCGCCCTGCAGCGCCACTTCGGCGTACGGCTGGCCTTCCAGAACTGTCACCGGGTGGCGGTGTTCCTGCCGTCGGAGACCAACGACGCACGGTTCACGCGCTTCACCTCCGTCCGGGAGCAGCTGCTCAACCAGTCCGACGAACTGCGGGACTGCTGAGCCCCGGCAACCGACCGACGCGGTGCCACCGCGGCGCCGGCCGCCCCCGTCCCCCGGTGCGGGGGGAGGGGCGGCGGCCCGGGCCCGGCGGTGGGGGACGGGGGCGGCGCGCCCCTCAGCCCAGCTGCGGCAGCACCTCGGAGCCGAGCCGGGCGATGTTGTGCAGGGTCGCCTCGTGGTCGCCGCTGCCCTCGGCGAGCAGCGCGAAGCGGCGGATGCCGGTCCGCTCGGCGGTGGCCAGCAGCCGGTCGGCGCACTGCCGCGGGGTGCCCACCGCGTGCAGGTCGCAGAGGAGTTCGGTGTACTGGTGCGCGTCGCGCATCTTGCGCTCGCGGCCGTCCACGGTGCGGTGGGCGCCGAGCCCGTACTCGAACCAGCCGGGCATCGCGTTCAGCAGGGTGGAGCGGGCCGCCGCGGCGCGGTCGTCGACCTGCGCGACCCCGGCCGCCACGTGCCGGCGGCCCACCCGGCGCAGCTGCTCCTCGCTGCGCCCGGCGGCCAGCCAGGCGGAGCGGTACAGCTCCAGCATCCGCACCTTGTCGTCGTCCCCGGAGTGCATGCCGAGCAGCATCGGCAGTCCGCGCTCGGCGGCCAGTTTCACCCCGCCCGGGGAGGTGCAGGCGACCACCACCGGCGGGCCGGCCACCGGCCGTCCGGTGGCGGTGAGTTCCTCGCCGAGCCCCTCGTCGTCCTGGCGCTGGCGCGGGAAGCGCACCGGGCCCGCCTGCTCGCCGAGGCCGAGCCAGCTGCCCAGGCCGGGCCGCCGCAGCGGTTCGGCGGCCCGTGGCACCACCGCCACCTCGGGGAAGCTGAACTGCGGGCCGTCCGCGCCCACCCGGGAGCCGCGCAGCCAACGCAGCAGCAGGTCCAGCCGCTCCGGGAAGCCGTTCTCGAAGGCGTCCACGCCGTCGCCGAACACGTCCAGGTCGATCCACGGCCCGCCGCGGCCCACCCCGAGCGTGAAGCGCCCGCCGGAGGTGAGGTGCAGCAGCGCGGCCTGCTCGCCGAGCGCCACCGGGTGGCGGGTCGACAGCACGCTGACCGCCGTGCCGACGCCGATCCGGCGGGTGCGGCCGAGCAGGAGCGCGGCGAGCGTCGCGGCGTCCGGGCAGACCCCGTACGGGACGAAGTGGTGCTCGGCCAGCCAGACGCTGTCCAGGCCGGCCCGTTCGGCCTCGACGGCGGACCGGACGGTGCGCTCCAGCGCCTCGCCGTGGCTCTGCCCGGGGAACTGCGCGGACAGCAGGAACAGGCCGACCCGCACCGGCGCGGTGTCCGCCGACAGGGCCCCCGCGCGCTGCGTCGCGGGCAGCGGCTCGCCCGCGACGGCCGTCACCGGCGGGACGGTGGCCAGCGTCGGGCCGGGGGCCGGCGGCCGGACCCCGACGGGTCGACGGGTCTCGGCACGGGCGCTGGTCTTGGTCATCCTTGGGCCTCCTCGGGTGCGCGCAGGGTCTGCGAGCCCCGCCTCTACCCCTTGTGGGTATCGGATGTCATGTGCCAATGGCACGCCGAACCCCGAATTTCCCTGATGATCGGGTGGATCTCGGTAAAAAGACCGGAGTGTCGGGCGGACCCGTGATAGTGGCCGTTCGGGGGGCCCGCCGGCCGTAGGCTGGAACGGCCCAGAGCCCCCGGAAGAGAGGCAGTCCGCCGTGTCGCCGCGCCGCAACCGGATCAAGAGCGCCGCCCCCCGCGAGAGCAGCCAGCCGGCCGCCCCGCTCGGCGGCTCGCTGCGCCGCACCGAGAGCTACCAGGGCGACGACTGGGTGGTCCAGACGGTCGCCGGGACGTCGGGGCGGGCCTACCGCTGCCCGGGCTGCGACCAGGAGATCCCGTCGGGCGTGGGCCACGTGGTGGCCTGGCCGATGCACGGCGCGGGGGTGGACGACCGGCGGCACTGGCACCGCGCGTGCTGGGGAGCGCGGGAGCGCCGGGCCTCCAACGTCCTGCGAGGCCGCGGCGCTCCGCGGTACTGACGGCCCCCGACCGGGCCGGGCCTGCCGAACCGCCTCACGCGTCGCGCTTCTTGAGCACCAGCACGCCGCCGACCAGGGCCGCCGCGGTCCAGGCGAGGCAGATGAGGAAACCGGCCCACGGACCGTACGGCTGGCCGTGCTGCTCGTAGACCAGCAGCATCCGCGAGCCCGCGTAGTCGGGGAAGTAGTGGGCCAGGGTCTTGACCTTCGGCACCGCCGAGAGGATCGGCGAGAGCAGGAAGAAGAACGGCACCAGCACGCCGAGCGCGAGCGTCTGGTTGTGCAGCATCGTGGTGACGCCCGCCGAGAACAGGCAGAGCATCGTCAGGTACAGCGCGGCGCCGAACACCGCGCGCAGCACGTGCGGTTCGCCGATCGTGGTGGAGTGCGAGCCGAGCAGCGACTGGCCGACGAAGAAGGTCACGAAGGCCGTCACCAGTGAGACCGCCAGGGCCAGCGCGCCGAGGACCGCGGCCTTGCCGCCGAGCAGGGTGGCGCGCTGCGGGACGGCGGCCAGGGTGACCCGGATCATGCCGCTGCTGTACTCGTTGCCGATCGCCAGCACGCCGAAGACGATGATGGCCAGCTCGCCGAGCATGATGCCGGCGAAGGCCGTTCCGGTGGCGTCGAACGGGGTCTGCTCGTTGCGGCGGAACTCGGTGAAGTTGTTGTTGGTGAGCAGGGACAGCAGCGCGCCGATGCCGACGGTGACGACGAAGGTCAGCGCGAGCGTCCAGACCGTCGAGCGGACGCTGCGGATCTTCGTCCACTCGGAGCGCAGGATCGCCGGGTAGGACGCCATCTCAGTTCTCCTCCTGCTGTGCCGCGGCGGCCGGCCGGGCGCCGTCCGCCTTCCAGCCGGCGCCCCAGGCGCCGGGCGCGCCGGCCGCGTCCAGGCCCGGCCCGTCGCCCGCGTGGTACTCCACCGAGTCGGCCGTCATCTGCATGAACGCCTCCTCCAACGAGGCCTGCTGCGGGCTGAGTTCGTGCAGCACCACGCCGTTCGCCGCGGCCAGGTCGCCGAGCCGGGCGAGGTCGCCGTCGACCACCTCGTAGGAGCCGTCCGGGCCGGCTTCGTGCCGCAGGCCGGCACCGGCCAGCAGGTCGAGCAGCCGCTCGGGCTCGGGGCTGCGCAGCCGTACGGCGGAGCGGGAGTTGCGCCGGATGAACTCCGGCATCGGCAGGTCGGCGAGCAGTCGGCCCTTGCCGATGACCACCAGGTGGTCGGCGGTGACGGCCATCTCGCTCATCAGGTGGGAGGAGACGAAGACCGTCCGGCCCTCGCCGGCGAGGCGCTTCATCAGGTTGCGGATCCAGAGGATGCCCTCCGGGTCCAGGCCGTTGACCGGCTCGTCGAACATGACGATCTCCGGGTCGCCGAGCAGTGCGGAGGCGATGCCCAGGCGCTGGCCCATGCCGAGCGAGAAGCCGCGAGCCCGCTTGCGGGCGACGGGGGTGAGGCCGACCAGGGCGAGCACCTCGTCCACCCGGCGCTCCGGGATGCGGTTGCTCTGGGCGAGCCAGAGCAGGTGGTCGCGGGCGGTGCGGCCGGGGTGGACGGCCTTGGCCTCCAGCAGCGCGCCGATGTACTTGAGCGGCTCGCTGAGCTGTCCGTAGCGCTTGCCGTCGATGGTGACCCGGCCGCCGGTCGGGCGGTCGAGGTCGAGGATCATGCGCATGGTGGTGGACTTGCCCGCGCCGTTCGGGCCGAGGAAGCCGGTCACCACGCCCCGGGGGACGGTGAAGCTGAGCCGGTCCACCGCGAGCGTCTTGCCGTAACGTTTTGTCAGGTCGTGCAACTCGATCATTCGCGCTCCCTTACTCGCTGTCAGGCTAGGACAAACGGGATATCGCGGCCCGCTGAGTGGGTTCATCGGGCGTGCCGGAATACGGTGGGCGCATGACCGAGCTCCCTGCCGCGGTGTCCGTCCGCGAGAGCGGTACCGGAACACCCCTCGTGCTGCTGCACGCCTATCCGTTGAACGCCTCGATGTGGTCGTCCCAGCTGGACGCGCTGCCCGGCCTGACCGGGGACGGGGCCCGGGTGCTCGCCCCCGACCAGAGGGGGTTCGGCGGCACCGAGCTGGGCGCCGACACGCCCTCGCTGGACGCGGTCGCGGACGACCTCGCCCTGCTGCTGGACGCGGCCGGGATCGAGCGCGCGGTGGTCGGCGGGATCTCGATGGGCGGCTACGTGGCGCTGGCCTTCGCCCGCCGCCACCCCGGACGGCTGGCCGGTCTGCTGCTCGCCAACACCCGCGCCACCGCCGACAGCGACGCGGTCCGGGCCAACCGGGAACGGATCGCCGCCGCCGTCACCGCGCGGGACAGCGTGCAGCTGCTGCTGGACGAGCAGGTCGCGGCCGGGCAGCTCGGGCCCGACTCGCAGCACCTCGTGGAGCGGGTGCAGTCGATGGTCGCCGCCGCCTCGCCGGCCTCCGTCGCCTGGGCCCTGCGGGCCATGGCGGCCCGCCCCGACTCCCTGGACGTGCTCGCCGGGCTGCGGGTGCCGGTCGCGGTGGTGGCGGGCGCCCAGGACGCCCTGGTGGCGCCCGAGGAGGCCGAACTGATGCTGCGGGCCCGGCCGGACGCCGAGCTGACCGTCATCCCCCGGGTGGGCCACCTGAGCCCCCTGGAGGCGCCCGAGGCCTTCGACGCCGCCGTCCGGGCCCTGCTGCGGCGGGTGGCCGCCGGATGAACGAGGACGCGGCCGCCTGGGACTTCTCGGCGCTGGAGGTGAGCGGCCGGATGCCCGTGACCAACCGGAGCGAGGGGCTGGTCGAGCTGACCCTGGAACCGCTCGGCGAGGACTACTGGATGCGCCCGGGGGAGACCTTCATCGTCACCTCGTACGGCGACCACGGCTCCGGCCACCCCTTCGAGGTGCAGTACTGGCCCGACTCGGTCTCGGTCTGGTGCACCTCCTGGTTCGGCACCGTCTCCGACGACGAGGGCAACCAGCTCAGCAGCGGGCACCAGCGACCGGACGGCGCCTACCCCCGGTAGAACCGCCCGGGGTGATGACGGCACGACGGCCGGCAGGCCCTCACCCGGGCGGGTGAGGGCCTGCCGGCCGTCAGGTGCGGAGCTGCGTCAGCGCGACTGCTGGGCGGGCACGCCCATGGTGTCGTCGTTCGGCAGCGAGGCGGCGGCCACGGCCGCGCCGGTCAGCGTCGCCAGCATCTCGCGGACGTTGGTCAGCTGGGCGTTGATGCTGTCGCGGCGGTTGGTGAGCGCCGCCAGCTCGCGCTCGGACTCGCTGCGGATGCGGTCGGCCTTGGCGTTGGCGTCCGCCACGATGTCCTCGGACTGGCGCTGGGCCGTCTCGACGGTCTGGCGGGCGCGGCGCTCGGCGTCGGTGCGCAGCTTCTCGGCCTCCAGGCGCAGCTGCTCGGCCCGGTGCTCGATCTCGGCCAGGCGCTTCTCGGCCTTGGCCTGACGGGCGGCCAGGTCGCGCTCGGACTGCTCGCGGCGCTTGGCCAGGTTGGTCTCGAACTCCAGCGCGGCCTGGGCGGCCTTGGTGCGGGTCTCCTCGAAGAGGGCGTCCGCCTCCTCGCGCTTGTTCTGGGCGTCCTTGTTGGCCTCGGCGCGCAGTTGGGCGGCGTCGCTCTTGGCCTTGTCGACGATCCGCAGACCCTCGTCCTCCGCCTTGGCCTTGCGGTCCTTGGCGTAGTTCTCGGCCTCGGTGCGGACCTGCTGGGCGGCGGCCTCGGCGAGCTCGCGGTGCTGCTCGGCGGCGCGGTGCGCCTCGTCGCGCAGGTCCTTGGCCTCCTCCTCGGCGAGCCGCAGGATCTTCTCGACCCGGGCACCGAGACCGGCGTACGAGGGCTCCTGCTCGACGACCGCCGCCTGGGCGGTCTGGGTCTCCAGGTGGAGCTCCTCGATCCGCTTCTCCAGCGCGCTGATCCGGGTCAAGGCACTGTCACGGTCGGCCACCAGCTTGGTGATCCGCTCGTCGACCTGGGCGCGCTCGTACCCACGGCGTACCAGGTCGAAGCCGTGAGGGGAGTGACTGTCGCTCATGGGGTTCTGGGCTTCCTGTCGTCAAACCGCTGAGGTGGTTGAGGGAATCCTGACACGGTACCGGAGTGTCGACGGCGAAATGCCGTTCTCTCGCGGACAATGTCCGCTCAATCGGGTGGTGCGTTCTTGGAGCGATTGCCACCCGACCGGGGGGAGCCAACTCCGGCACCGGCCTTGGCGCCCCCGTCCTTCTTGCTGCTTCCCCCGTTGGTCTGCGCGACCGGCGCAGGCGCCTCGAAGGCCTCCAGTGCGGACAGCACGTCCTGCACCCTGGAGATCTCCGTGTTGATGTCCTTGCGGCGGCGCACCAGCTCGTCCAGCTCGCGCCGGCCCTCGTCGGTGACCCGCTTCGCCTCGGCCTTGGCCTCGGCGAGCAGCCGCTCGGCCTCCGCCTTCGCCAGCTCGACCTGCTCGTCCGCGGTCTCCTCGGCGTCCCGCAGGCGCTTCTCCGCCTCCGTCGCCGCCCGCTCCAGCCGCTCCTCCGCCTCGGCCTCGGCCGACTGCAGCTTCGCCTCCGCCTTCTCGATGAGCGCCTCGGCGCGGTCGGTGGAGGTGGCGAGCTTGGTCTCCGCCTCCTTGAGCAGGCCCTCGGCCTTGCGGACCGCCGAGAGACGGACCTTGCTGGCCTCGGCGGAGGCCTCCGAGGTGAGCTCGTTCGCGCGGTCCTCGGCGGCGGCGACCAGCGCCGCGGCGCGGTCCTCGGCCTCGGCGACGGTGGCCACCGCCTGCTCCTCGGCCTCGGTCAGCTGCTCCTGGGCGGCCGTCACCAGCGCGTCCACCCGCTCGCCGGCCGACTTCATGGCCGCCGCGTTCTCCTTGCGGGCGCGCTCGTGCAGCGCCTCCACCTCGGCGTCGGTGCGCTCGCGCAGTTCCTCGGCGCGCTCGCGGATCCCGGTGGCGTCCCGGCGGGCCTCGGCGAGCAGCGCGTCGGCGTCCGAGCGGCCCTTCTCGACCTCGGCCAGACCGCCCGCCTCGCCGGCGGCGACCAGCCGGTCGGCCTCCTTGCGGGCGGCGGCGACCATCGCGTCCGCCTGCTCCTCGGCGGCGGCGGTGGTGGCCAGCGCGGTGGTCTGGGCGTCCTCGCCGAGCGCCTCGGCGTCGGCGAAGGCCTTCTCCAGGACGGACTTGGCCCGCTCGCGGGTGGACTTGTCGAACTGCTCGGCGGCCTCCCGGGTCTCCGCGTCGAACGCGTCGGCCCGGGCGTGGGTGGCGCTGTCGTACTCGTCGGCCAGCGTGCGGGTGGCGAGGGCGTACTCCTCCGCCTCGGCGTGCAGCCCGGCGGCCAGCTCCTCGGCGTCGGCGACGGTGCGGGCGGCCCGGGCCTCGGCCTCGGAGACGGTACGGGCGGCCTGGGCGTCGGCGTCGATGCGCAGCTGCTCGGCGGTCTCCTGGGCGGCGCGCAGCTCGGCCTCGGCGTCCGTGCGCAGCTGCTCGTCGTAGGCGTGGGCCTCCGCGCGCTGCCGGTCGAGCTCGGCCTCGGCGGCCTTGCGCTCGGCGGCCAGCTCCAGCTCGGTCTGCTCGCGCAGGGCGGTGGTCTCGGCCTCGGTGCGGGCGCGCAGGTCGGCGGTCTCGCGGTCGGCGAGGTCGCGGACCTCGGCGGCGTACGCCTCGGCCGTCGCGCGCTGCTCGGCGGTCTCCCGGTCGGTGAGCTCGCGCTGCTCGGTCGTCTCGCGGTCGGCGAGGTCGCGGACCTCGGCGGCGGCCTGTGCGGCGGCCTCGCGGACCTCGGCGGCCTCCTGCTCGGCGGTGGCCCTGAGCGCGGCGATCTGCTCGGCGGCGGCCTCGTGCATGCCGGCCACCGACTGGCGGACCTCGGCGGCCTCCTCCTCGGCGACGGCGACCAGTTCGGCGCCCTCGGCCTTCGCGGCGGCGATCAGCTCGGCGCGGTCGGCCTCGGCCTGCTCCAGCTCGGCCGCGGCCTCGCCCCGGATGCTGTCGGCGGTGGCGCGGGCCTCGGACAGCTCACGGCCGGCCTCGGCCCGGACGGTCTCGGCCTGCTCGTTGGCCAGCGCCAGCTCGGCGGCGGCCTTCTCGCGGACGGCCTTGGCGTCCCTGGCGGCCTCCGTCCGGCGCTGCTCGGCGGTGGCCGCGGCGCGCTCCAGCAGTCCGTCGGCGGCCTCGCGCTGTTCGGCGACGTAGGCGTCGGCGGCCTCGTGCTGCTCGGTGGCGTAGGTGTCGGCCGCTTCGTGCTGCTCGGTGGCGTAGGTGTCGGCCGCTTCGCGCTGCTCGGCGACGTAGCCGTCCGCGGTCTCGCGCTGTTCGGTGGCGTAGGTGTCGGCGGCGGCGCGGACCTGGGCGGTCTCGGTGGCGGTGCGTTCGGTGAGGTCGGTGGCGTGCTGTTCGGCCTCGGTGCGGACGCGGTCGGCGTAGGCCTCGGCGGTCTCGCGCTGCTGGGTGGTCTCGCGCTGGGCGAGGGCCCGCAGTTCGCCGGCGGCCTGCTCGGCCTCGGCCCGCACGCCGGTGGCGTAGGTGTCCGCGGTCTCGCGCTGTTCGGTGGCGTAGGTGTCGGCGGCGGCGCGGACCTGGGCGGTCTCGGTGGCGGTGCGTTCGGTGAGGTCGGTGGCGT
>NZ_JBEOUW010000019.1:0-6007 GCF_040303045.1 Kitasatospora sp. NPDC096140 | reverse complement strand
TCGGCGTAGGCCTCGGCGGTCTCGCGCTGCTGGGTGGTCTCGCGCTGGGCGAGGGCCCGCAGTTCGCCGGCGGCCTGCTCGGCCTCGGCCCGCACCTCGGCGGCGTGGGCGTCGGCGGTCTCGCGGAGCTCGGCGGCGGCCTGCTCGGCCTGGGTGCGGGCGGCCTTGGCGGCGGCCAGCTGGTCGGCGGTCTCCTCGCGCTCGCGGCGCAGCCCGGTGGCCGCGTCCTCGCGCTCGCGGCGGCTCTCCTCGCGCAGTGCGTCGGCGGCGGCCTCGGCCTCGGCCCGGGCCCGGGCGGCCTCCGTGTCGGCCTCGGTGCGCACCCGTTCGGCGTCGGCGACCGCGGCGTCCCGTACGGCGTTCGCCCCGGCCTGCGCCTCGGCGGTCACGGCCTCTGCGGCGGCGTTCGCCTCGGCCCGGACCCGCTGGTCGAACTCGGTTGCCTCGCGCCGGAGTTCGGCGGTCTCGCGCTCGGCGGCGGCGCGGTTCTCGGCGGCCGCGGCCTTGGCCGCGGAGAGCGCGTCCTGGCCCTGCTGCTCGGCGGCGGCGGTGATCTTGGCGGCCTCGGTACGGGCCCGGGTCAGGGTCTGCTCGGCCCGGCCCTGGGTCTCGGCGGCCTGCTCCTGGGCCTGCTCGCGCAGCCGCTCGATCTCGCCGGCCGCGCCCGCGCGCAGCTCGTCCGCGTCGGCCTTGGCCTTGGTGAGCAGTTCCTCGGCGTTCTTCGCCGACTCCTCGATCTGCAGCACCGCCTGACGGCGGGCCTCGCCGCGGACCCGCTCGGCCTCCGCGGCGGCCTGCGAGCGCAGCTCCTCGGCCTCGGCGCGCAGCCGGGCGGCCTCGTCCTGCATCTGCTCGATCCGCTCGCGGATCGCGGCGGCGTCGTCCAGTGCGGCGTTCTGGGCCTGCTCCACGGCGGCCTGGGCCTGCTCGCGCAGGCGCTGCGCCTCGGCGGCGGCCTCGGTGCGGATCCGTTCGGCCTCGGCGGAGGCCGCGTTCCGGGCGGTCTCGGCGTCCTGGTTGGCGCGGCCGAGCACCTCCTCGGCGGTCTTGGCGGCCTTGGCGAGGTGGACGGTGGCGTCCTTGGCGCCGGCCGCCCGGCCCTCCTCCTCGGCCTCGCTGCGCAGTCGCTGCGCCTCGGCGTGGGCCTGGGCCCGCAGCTCGGCGACGTCCCGCTCGGCCTGGGCCCGCAGCTCCGCGATCGCGGCCTCGGCCTCGGCGCGCAGCTCGGAGGCGACCGACTCGGCGGTGGCCCGCAGTCGCTCGCTCTCCTCGGCGGCGGCGGCCTTGGCGGCGTCGGCCTGGGCCTGCTTGGTGGACGCCGCGGACCGCACCTGCTCGGCCTCGGCGCGGATCGCGTCGGCTTCCTTGGTGGCCTGGGCCACCATCCGGGCGACCTCGGCCCGGGCGGTCTGCGACCGCTGTTCGTTGGCGGCCTCGCCGTCGGCGACCTTGCGCACGGCGGCGGCCTCGGCGTCGGCCTGGAGCTGCTCGGCGGCCTGCTCGGCCTGGGCCCGCAGGGCGGCGGCCTCGTGTCGGGTGCGCTCCGCCTCGGCGATGGCCTCGGCGCGCAGCCGGTCTATCTCGGCCTTGGCGGCGGACAGCTGCTGTTCGGCCCGGCTCTGCTCGACGGCGGCCTGCGCCTTGAGCTGGTCGATCTCGGCCTTGGCGGCGGCGAGCTGGTGCTCGGCGGCGGCGTGGGCGGCGGCCAGCTGCTGCTGGGCCTCGCCGCGGGCGGCGTCGACGTCGGCGGCGGCCTGGGCGCCGGCCTGCTGGGCCTGCTCGGAGGCGGCGCGCAGCAGACGCTCGGCGTCGCTCTGGGCCCGCTGGAGGGCGGCCTCGGCGGCGGCGTGGGCCTCGCCGCGGGCGGCGTCGACGTCGGCGGCGGTCTGGGCGCGGGCCTGGTCGGCGAGCGCGACGGCCTCCGCGCGGGCGGCCGTGACCATCCGCTCGGCCTCGACGCGGGCCTCCTGGAGGAGGCGCTGGGCCTCCTGCTCGGAGCCGGCCCTGCTCTGCTCGGCCCAGCCGTTGACGTGCTGCTC
This sequence comes from Kitasatospora sp. NPDC096140, assembly GCF_040303045.1. Lineage (NCBI taxonomy): Bacteria > Bacillati > Actinomycetota > Actinomycetes > Kitasatosporales > Streptomycetaceae > Kitasatospora > Kitasatospora sp. NPDC096140. The sequence continues at coordinate 3,968 of NZ_JBEOUW010000019.1, read as the reverse complement.
GGCGGACCGGCGCAGCTCGGCGAGCTCGTCCTCCAGCTGGCGGCGGCGGGCGGTGAGCTCGGCCTCCAGACGGGCGGTGCGCTCGGCGGCCTCGGCCATGATCCGCTGGGTGGCGGCCTGGGAGTCGCGCAGCTGGCGCTCGGCGTCGGCACGCATCTGCTGGGCCTGCATCTCGGCCGTGCGGAGCATCTGCTCGGCCTGGCCGGAGACGGCGTCGAAGGCGCGCGGCTGGGCGAGCATGCGACGGGACTCGTGCAGTTTCGCCCGGAGCACCTCCACCTGGTAGGCGAGGTCCTCGGCATGCTCGACTGCCTTGTCCCGCTCCTTCCGAGTCCGACCCATCTCGGCCTCGAACTGGGAGAGGTGATCGTCAGCCTCGTAGCGGTCGTTGCCCCGCACTCCGCGGTCCCATCCATCTCCTGGTCGCGTCCTCGACCCGGCCGGTTCCGGGCTCCCGATTCCCGGGGTCCGGTCCGACTGGTCCTTGCATCCGCAGCACGTGGACGACCCCACGCCAATCCGGGGCCGCCCGCCGCGGTCGTCGGAGTCCGGGGCGTGGAAGCGCGGGGGTACCGCGTTCCCCCGTCCGGGTGGACTCCTGGGCGAACTCTTGCCTTGTGGAGAATGGTGACAGATCCGTCTTGCGACTGTGCAGCCGTGCCCGCGTAATGGACTCCCCTTGCGACCGGCCTGCCGCCGGCGGGCGGACGGGCCTGTCTTCGGCCGTGCCCGTCCCCTCCGTCCCCCGGAGTCTTCGCGCACCTGGGCATTGTAGTGGGAGCGGACGGCGGGGGAATGGCCGCAGGGGGGTTTTCCGGCTGTTCCGCCCAGGTTACTGACGGGTCATGGCCGACGGACCGTCGGGTGCCGCCGGAGCGTGCGGCACCCTGGGGCCGGTCCGGCGGACGATCAGTGCTCGTCGTGGGCGTTCCGGGCGGACGTCACCAGCTCCGTCAGCACGCCGCCGCAGTCCTTCGGGTGCAGGAAGGTGATCCGGGAGCCCATCGAGCCGATCCGCGGCTCGTCGTAGAGGACCCGCACGCCCTTGCCGCGGATGGCCTCGGCGTCGCCGTCCACGTCGGCGGTGCCGAACGCGATGTGGTGCACGCCCTCGCCGTTCTTCTCCAGCCACTTGGCGACGGTGGAGTCGGGCCGGGTGGGCTCCAGCAGCTGGAGGTAGGAGGCACCGCCGTCGTCGGTCCCGTTGATCCGCAGCATGGCCTCGCGGACGCCCTGCTCCTCGTTGACCTCGGAGTGGAAGACCTCGAAGCCGTAGGTGGCGCGGTAGAACTCGACCGTCTTGTCGAGGTCTCGGCAGGCGATGCCGATGTGGTCGATTCGGGTCAGCACGGCGACCTCCGGGTGGTTGGGGACAAGGGTGGCACCAAGTGCAGCGCATGGCCCGCGACCGACGCCAGTGCCGGACGTGCGAGCCTGCTCACACGCGGCGGGGTTCACCCGGACCGCGTCGGCACGGTGTTGACTGGAGGGTGCCAGTGCGCTCGATCACACCGTCGCTCCGGTGACGGGCGGGTAACAGGTCAGTACATTGAGCGCATCCTCACCTGGCCACGACGTGCGAAGGGGCCCGTCCCATGACCAACACCACCTCTGTGATCGTTGCCGGTGCTCGGACCCCGATGGGTCGCCTGCTCGGCTCCCTCAAGGGTTTCTCCGGTGCCGACCTCGGCGGCGTCGCCATCAAGGCCGCGCTGGAGCGGTCCGGCATCACGGGTGACCAGGTCCAGTACGTGATCATGGGCCAGGTGCTGCAGGCCGGCGCCGGCCAGATCCCGGCCCGCCAGGCCGCCGTCAAGGCCGGCATCCCGATGAACGTCCCGGCGCTGACCATCAACAAGGTCTGCCTCTCCGGCCTGGACGCCATCGCGCTGGCCGACCAGCTGATCCGCGCTGGCGAGTTCGACATCGTCGTGGCCGGCGGCCAGGAGTCGATGACCAACGCCCCGCACCTGCTGCCGAAGTCCCGCGAGGGCTTCAAGTACGGCGCGATCGAGATGCTGGACGCCATGGCGTACGACGGCCTCACCGACGCCTACGAGAACATCCCGATGGGCGAGTCCACCGAGAAGCACAACACCCGCCTGGGCATCCCGCGCGAGGTGCAGGACGAGATCGCCGCCGCCTCGCACCAGCGGGCCGCCAAGGCGCAGGCCGACGGCGTCTTCGACGCCGAGATCGTCCCGGTCGCCATCCCGCAGCGCAAGGGCGAGCCGGTGCTGTTCAGCCAGGACGAGGGCATCCGCGCGGACACCACCGTCGAGGGCCTGGCGAAGCTGCGCCCGGCCTTCACCAAGGACGGCACGATCACCGCCGGCACCGCCTCGCAGATCTCCGACGGCGCCGCCGCGGTGGTCGTGATGAGCAAGGCCAAGGCCGAGGAGCTGGGCCTGACCTGGATCGCCGAGATCGGCGCGCACGGCAACGTGGCCGGCCCGGACAACTCGCTGCAGTCGCAGCCGTCCAACGCGATCAAGCACGCGCTGGCCAAGGAGGGCCTGGAGGTCGCCGACCTCGACCTGATCGAGATCAACGAGGCGTTCGCGGCCGTCGCCCACCAGTCGATGAAGGACCTGGGCGTCTCCTCGGACATCGTCAACGTCAACGGCGGCGCGATCGCGCTCGGCCACCCGATCGGCATGTCCGGCGCCCGCGTGGTGCTGACCCTGGCGCTGGAGCTGCAGCGCCGCGGCGGCGGGGTGGGCGCGGCCGCGCTGTGCGGCGGCGGTGGCCAGGGCGACGCGCTCATCGTGCGCGTCCCGAAGGCCTGATCAGCTGATCTGATCTTCGGGGCTGCGGACCGCCACAAGCGGTCCGCAGCCCCTTCGGCATACGACGACATCCGCGCAAGGAGACCCTGATGATCGATGTCGCCACGCTGGTCGAGCAGGCCCGGGAGGGCCGGCCGCGGGCCGTCGCCCGACTGATCACGCTGGTCGAGAACGCCGCGCCGCAGCTGCGGGAGGCGATGGCCGCGCTCGCGCCGTACACCGGCCAGGCCTACACCGTCGGCCTGACCGGCTCGCCGGGGGTCGGCAAGTCCACCTCCACCTCGGCCCTGGTCTCCGCCTACCGGCGGCTCGGCAAGCGGGTCGGGGTCCTGGCCGTCGACCCGTCCTCGCCGTTCTCCGGCGGCGCACTGCTGGGCGACCGCGTCCGGATGCAGGACCACGCCACCGACCCCGAGGTGTTCATCCGCTCGATGGCCACCCGCGGCCACCTCGGCGGGCTCTCCTGGACGGCGCCCCAGGCGCTGCGGGTGCTGGACGCGGCCGGCTGCGAGGTGATCCTGGTCGAGACCGTCGGCGTCGGCCAGTCCGAGGTCGAGATCGCCGCCCAGGCCGACACCACCGTGGTGCTGCTGGCCCCCGGGATGGGCGACGGCATCCAGGCCGCCAAGGCCGGGATCCTGGAGATCGGCGACGTCTTCGTGGTCAACAAGGCCGACCGGGACGGCGCCGACGCCACCGCCCGGGAGCTCAACCACATGCTGGGCCTCGGCGAGGCCCGCGAGGCGGGGGACTGGCGCCCGCCGATCGTGAAGACCGTCGCGGCCCGCGGCGAGGGCGTGGACGAGGTCGTCGAGGCGCTGGAGAAGCACCGCGCTTGGCTGGAGGAGCACGGCGAGCTCGCGGTGCGCCGCCGCCGCCGGGCCGCCGAGGAGATCGAGGCGATCGCGCTCGCCGAGCTGCGCGCCCGGATCGGCGACCTCCGCGGGGACCGTCACCTGGCGGCGCTGGCCGAGCGGGTCGCCGCCGGCGAGCTGGACCCGTACGGCGCCGCCGACGAACTCGTCGCCGGCCTGACCACGAGCTGAGGTTCAGCGGGACTGGTGGCGAAGAACCAGAAGGAATGATCAAAACCGGGTGGGGGGCCCGGGGGGGGGGCGGGGGGGCCCCCCCCCCCCAGGCGCGCGGGCGCGGAGAGGTAGAGCGCACAGCTGAGGTAGC
>NZ_JBEOUW010000018.1:0-178258 GCF_040303045.1 Kitasatospora sp. NPDC096140 | reverse complement strand
GACCGCCCTCGGCGACGCGGGAGGGGAGCACGCGGACGCCGCCCAGTCCGTGCGGGTGACCCTCTGGAACGTCGCGATGGCGGCCGGCGGGCCGCCCGGCGGTCGGCTCGCGGTGGCGGCCGGCGGCTACCGGTCCGCGGTGAGCCGGCCGGCGGCGCCCCAGTTCTCCGCCGGGTACTCCTGGATCCACACCGACACGCTCTCGGCGGGAACCTCCAGGGTCGCCACGAAGGCCTCGGTGATCCGCTCGACCAGCTCGCGCTTCTGCTCGACCCCGCGCGGGCCCTGCTGAATGGTGACGATGGGCATGTTCGGCTCCTGACCGGGTGTTCCCGCCGGGACTTCCGGCGGGGTTCTCCTGCCGGTTTCTCCGGCTGGGAACAGTCCACCCCACCGGGCCGTCGGCACCCAGACCCGATTCGCTCTGGCAGCGATCACGAATCCTGATCGTCCCCGGTCGCAGCGGTGCGGCGGCAGGCTTCCAGGAGCAGCCGGGGGAGCGGGGCGGTGCGCCGTACGGCGATCGAGGTCGGTACGGCGAGCGGGGTCCGGCAGGGGCGGAAGGCGATCCGGTGGGCGTTCGTCATCCGGGCGTTGGCGGCGTACACCACCGTCCACATCGGGGTGCCGGTGCCGATCGAGGCCAGGGTGTCCTGGAGGGTGCCGTCGTGCGCCGGGCCGGGGACCGGCCGGAAGCCGGCCCGGGCGCAGGCGTCCGTCACCAGGTCCACCAGGGCCGGGTTGTTGCGGCGCTCGGTGAGTCGCAGCGGCAGGTCGGCGAGGTCCGCGAGGTCGACCTCGGGCCGGTCGGCGAGGGCGTGCCGGGCGGGCAGCGCGAGCACCAACTCGTCCTCCCAGGCGGGCAGGAAGCGGAGGTCGGGGCTGTCCTCGGCGACGGCACCGCGGACGAACGCGGCGTCGAGACGGCCGTCCGCCAGCCGGGCGAGCCGTTCCCGCACCGGGGCGGAGTGCAGTTCGACGCGCACCTCGGGGGCCCGCCGCTGGTAGGTGTCCAGGATCAGGTCGAGCCGCTCGCCGAGCCCGGTGACGGTGCCGAGCCGGAGGACGGCCGGTGCGGCCAGATCGGCGGCGAGGGCGCGGGCGGCGTCCTCGGCGGCCAGGACGTCCCGGGCGGCGGGCAGGAAGCGCTCGCCGGCCTGGGTCAGCCGGACGTGCCGGGGCGAGCGGTCGAACAGCTCGACCTTCAACTCCCGTTCCAGGCGCCGGACCTGCTGGCTCACGGCGGGCTGGCCGAGCAGCAGCTTCTCGGCGGCCCGCCCGAAGTGCAGCTCCTCGGCCACGGCGACGAAGCAGCGCAGCTGCCGTAGCTCCATGCGATCCCCTGCTCGAACTGTTGATCTGTCGATGGTCGGCCTGCCGTGGTCGGTCGGCCGGCGGCCGGCCCGTCCGTGGTCGACCCTGGCGGCCAAACGTATCGCGATATAGCGTGTTCCTGTTCGCGCCGTCGGTCGCACCACCGACCCCATCGCGTGAAAGCCCTTTGTCGAGCTCAGGACGGGATGCATGCCGGGAGAGATCTCGCCCATCGGGAAGCCCACCGCAGGGTCCGCCGGGAAGCCCGCCGGAACGCCCTCCGGGCGCGGTTCGCAGCCCGCGATGCGGGCCTCCCACGCGGACCGGGACCGGGTGGTCGAGCTGCTCCGGGTCGCGGCGGGCGACGGCCGGCTGACGTCCGACGATCTGGACGAGCGCGTGGACGCGGCCCTGTCGGCGCGGACGGTCGACGAGCTGGCCGAGCTCACCGTCGACCTGCCGACCGGGCCGGTCTCGGCCACCGGGGCTCTGGCCGAGGTCAAGGACGTGGTCCGGATCGACCAGCGGTTCAGTACGGTCGAGCGGTCGGGGCGCTGGGTGGTGCCCCGGCGGCTGGAGCTGTCCGCGGAGTTCTGCAAGGTGACACTGGACTTCACGCAGGCGGTGATCACCCAGGACACCGTGCAGATCGCGCTGGACATGCGGGGCAAGACCCTGACGCTGATCGTCGCGCCGGGCATGGTGGTCGATGCCGACGGCCTGGCCCTGGAGTTCAGCAGGGTCAGGGAGCGGCGGACGCCGGACCCGGACGTGCCGGTCCGGCTGCGCGTGGAGCTGGTCGGCAAGAAGACCTTCGGCCGCGTCGTCGTGCGGCAGCCGCGGAGGTCGCGCCGGCCGACCGGCCGACGACCCCTGGGGTAGCGCGCGCAGGCGGCGATCGCGCGGCAGTGCCGGACGCGCCCGCCCACGCCCTTGGTGTCCTATGACCTGCGCCCTCGACCGGAGCCCCTGACCGGTGTCCCTGGCCTGCGTCAGGGGGACGCGTCTCAGTCTTAGTAGGACTGAAGCTCGATCAGGTGACCGTCCGGGTCCCGCAGATGGGCGGTTCGGAGGTTCGGGCCCCACTCCGGCCGGTCGGTCGCCTTGACGGCCAGGGTGCCGCCGTGGCGCAGGCAGAGGTCGACCGCGGAGTCCACGTCGTCCACCCGGAAGACCAGCATCGCGGAGTCCTGCGTGGGTGTGGCGGGGCGGGTGGGCGACCCGGCGGTGCCGAGGGTGGCGGCCATCATGGAACGGTCGAAGAGCACCAGAACGGCTTGGTCGGCGACGTCCCAGTTGGCGTACGGGCCCTCGGGTGTGCCCTTGACCAGGGCGGCGCCCGTGAACGGCGGCAGGATCGCGCCGTAGAAGGCGAAGCAGTCGGCGAAGCGGGTGACGAGCAGGCGGGGGTACAGGGCGTCCACGGGCGAACTCCTGGGTTCGGTCGGGTCGGGTCGGGTTCGGTCGGATCGGCTCGGGTCGGTTCGGGGTGGCTCAGGTCGGCCACGGGCGACTCGGGTCCAATATTAGTGGGTCGACACCCACTATAGGTGTGGACCCTAGAATGGCGCCATGGCCTCCGAGAACCCGCCCTCCGCGTCCGAGCGTCCCGCGCCCGAGGGCTCCGCGCCCGACCTCCAGGGACTCGAACTTCCCCCGTCCCTGTTGGATCTGAGCACCTATCTGCTCTCCCGGGTCGGCCGGACGGCCCGTGTCCGGCTCGCCGAGCGGCTGGCCGAACGCGGCCTGCGGCTCTGGGACATGGCGGTGCTCGCCTCGCTCGCCGACTTCGGTCCGCAGGCCCAGCGCGACCTCGTACGGCGGCTGAGCCTCGACCCGAGCGACCTCGCCAAGGTCGCCGACCAGCTCGCCGCCGCCGGGTACGTCGAGCGCGCCCGGGACCGCGCCGACCGGCGACGGGTCTCGGTCTCGATCACCACCGCCGGGCGGGCGCTGCTCGCCGAACTCGACGCGCAGGCGCGGGCGGTGCAGGACGAGGTGCTGGCGCCGCTGGACGCGGGGGAGCGGCAGGTGCTGCAGTCGCTGCTGCTCCGGGTCCACCGGGGAGCGGGGGAGCGGCGCACCGGTCTGTGACTGGTGACCGGGACGTCCGCGGCCGGTCAGGCGGCGGGCGGGCCGGGCCGGGGGTCGGTCAGGCGGTCGGTCAGTCGGCGGGCGGCAGGTGTGGCGGTCGGTCAGTCGGCGGGCGGCAGGTGTGGCGGGCGGTCAGTCGGCGGGCGGCCCGGGGCGGCGGGCGCCGGCGAACTCGCCGGCCCAGCGCGGAACGTCGAGCACGTGCTCGACGCGGGCGACCAGCGTGCCGGTGCGCTCGGCGTGGATCATCGCGCCGTCGCCGACGTGGATCCCGACGTGGTGCAGCGGCGCGTCGGGGCGGGAGAAGAACAGCAGGTCGCCCGGGGCGAGCGCGTCGCGCTCCACCGGGGCGCTGCGGTTGAACTGGGCGACGGTGTAGTGCCCCAGCTCGACGGCACCCTCGCTGCCCCGGTACCAGCAGTAGAGCGAGAGGCCGCTGCAGTCGAAGCCCACCGTCGTCTCGCCCATGCACACGCCGTTGAGGTAGCCGTTCTGGTCGTCGCAGAAGCCGAGGCCCGCGCCGAGGCGGTCGCCGCCGCCCCAGGCGTACGGCACCCCGATCTGGGCGGCTGCCACGGCGGCGACCCGCAGGCCCAGCGCGCCGGCGGGCTCGGTGTCCCGTGCGGGGGGTGGGGTGGGCGTCGGGTGTGCGGCGTGTGCCGCCTGCGCTGCCTGCGCCGCCGGGGTGAGCGAGGGGGCGAGCGCCGGGACCAGGCCCGCCCCGAGGGCGAGGCCGAGCATGCGGCGCCGTCCGACGCCGGCGTCCTGGTCGCGGTCGGACGGTTGGCGTTCCATGGGGCGGCTCCCGGGCGGCGGTTGCGGGCAGAGACACGCGTGTGGAGGTGCGTGCGCGGAGGCACGCGTGTGGACGCGCGTGCGTGGGCACCAGGATCGCGTTCCGGTGGGGTCGCCCGCCATCACCCGCAACGGTGAATCGTGGGCGCACCGGCCTTGTGACCGCGGGGATTCCGTCGGTAAATCGTTTGACGGTCGTTCACATGGGGCCAACGATGGGCGCGAACGTTCGGTCGGGCCGTCGGAGGACCTCATGAGCAGCGCCGTCAAGTTGATCCGCACCACACGTCTGACGCAGGCCGTCGACTACGCCTACGGCGCGGTGGTCGACGCCCCGGCGCGCACGCTGTGGCTGGCCGGGGCCTGTCCGCTCGACGAGGAGGGCCGGACGGTCGCCGTCGGCGACTTCGAGGCGCAGGCCCACCAGGTGATGCGCAACCTGGTGACGGTGCTGGAGGACGCCGGCGCCGGGCTGACGGACATCGCCCGGACGACCGTGTACGTGGCCTCCGGTGACCAGGCGGACCTGGTGAAGGTGTGGAACGTGTACCGCGCGTACATGGGGGAGCACGACGTGCCCAGCACCCTGCTCGGCGTCTCGGTGCTCGGGTACGACGACCAGCTGGTGGAGGTGGAGGCGGTGGCCGTGCTGCCCTGATCGCCCGGGAAGCGGAGAACCCGGGAGCCCGCGGGCCCAGGAGTCCGGAGCCGAATGGCCCGGGCGATCACGGCGGCACGTCGGCCCGCCTGTCGCTCGGTCAGCCCGCCGCGAGGCCCGTGGCGAGCAGGGCGTCCAGCTGCCGGTAGCCCTCGACGACGCCGTGCTCCATGCCGCTGGCCAGGATGGCGTCCCGGGCCGCCAGGCTGTCGACCACCGACAGCACGGTGACCCGGGTGCGGCCCTCCCCGGCGGGCTCGAAGGTGGCGGTGTCCAGTGAGACGCCGTCCGGCACACCCTCGAACGTGAAGGTCTGGACGAGCCGGGTGGTCGGCCGGACTTCGTGGAAGGAGCCGTAGAAGGCGGCGATCTCCTGGCCGTCGCGGTGCATCGTGTAGCGGTAGTGCCCGCCCGTCCGGGCCTCCCAGGTGTCGATCTTCATCTCCAGGTCCTTCGGGCCGAGCCACTGGGCGACCAGCTCGGGCTCGATCCAGGCCCGGAACACCCGCTCCTGCGGGGCGTCGAACTCGCGGACGATCCGGATGGTGGGCAGCTGCGGGTCCGCCTCGATGTGGGTCTCGGGGCCGGTGGTGGAGGTCATGACGGGTCTCCTTCGCTCTGCTGGGGTCGATCCTTGCCGTGGCTGTCGCTGTCGTCGCTGCTGTCGCTGTCGCTGTCGCTGTCGGTGGAAGTGGAGGTGGAGGTGGTGGCGGGCCCGGTGTGGGCATCGTCGTCCGCCAGCTCCGCGAGGAGGGCGTCCAGGCGGCCGAAGCGCTCCTCGGCCTGGCGCCGGTACCGCTCGATCCAGCTCGTCATCAAGTCGAACACCTGCGGCTCCAAGTGGCACGGCCGTCGCTGCCCGTCCCGGCTGCGACTCACCAGTCCGGCCTCCTCCAGCACCTTCAGGTGCTTGGAGACGGCCTGCATGGACATCGCATAGGACTCGGCCAACTCGCCGACGGTCGCGTCCCGCAGTGACAGCCGGGCCACGATGTCCCGTCGCGTCGGATCCGCCAGGGCCACGAACGCCCGGGACAGCTGGTCGACAGCCACCATGCACTCCTGCTCTTCCTCAACCGATTGGTTGAGAACAACGCTACGCCGCCTCGCGCGCTTGTTCAACCGTTTGGTTGCGAATGCCCCGCCGTACAGACCCGCGCAGGCCGTGCCGACCGTGCCGACCGCGCAGGCCGTGCCGCCCGCCCGGCGGCCCCGAGCCGCCGGTGTGGGATCATGATCGGATGCCTCAGGACCCCGAACCGTCGACCGACCCGCTGCGCGGCCGGTGGCCCCTCGCGCCCTCCAGTTCGGCCGACTGGCTGACCGAGCTGTGCGGCGACGGCGTGCTCGGGTTCATGCCGCCGGCGATGCCCGATGCCGCCTGGGTGCTCAACGCCATGTACGAGCACGAGCACGGGCCGGGCGAACTCACCCACCACGAGTACCGCCAGGCCCGGCTGGCGGACGGGAGCGCGCAGCCCCTCGTCCTCGTGGGCGTGGACCTCGACGCCGTGGGCGTGGCCACGGGCGGTGACCTCGGCCGCGCCGAGCACCCCGGACCCGGCTGGCGGCGGTTGCGCTGGGCCGAACTCGCCGAACGGACCGGCGACCCCGTCGTGCCCGAGGGGCAGCTGCCCTGCCTCCGCTGCTTCCCGTCCGCGAGGAAGGGCGGCAGCTGGCCGCTCGGGATCGTCCCGCCCACCGAGGGGAGCCTCGACCGGGAGACCTGGAACCGTCTGATCGCCGTCCTCACCGCGCACAGCCCGGCCGGCCCGGACACCCGCTGCCTGGCCTACTACAACCCGCTGATGATGGCGGCCGACGACTTCGACAAGCACCACGTGCGCGAGGGCCGCCTCGGCGACGCCGAACTCCTCTACGACACCGACGACGTGGACTCCAGCCCCTCCAACCTCTGGGCCGCCGACCGCTCCTGGGTGCTGTGCACCGACTACGACCTCTGGGCCACCAAGGTCGCCGGGCCCCCGGCCCTCGTCGAAGCCCTGCTGGGCGACGCCGAGTTGGAGGCACTGCGGCTGCCCTGGGCGGCCTGACACCGGGCCGGGCCGAACACCACGTGAACCGGCATCGCACCGGTATGCCAAGCTGACGCGGTGATTCCGAACCTGGCCCCCGGCCGCCTGAGCTGGCACGACGTGGACCCGACCCGTCACCCCTTCGACGCCGCATCGGTCGAGCGGGAGGTCCGCGGGCTCGGACCGGCCCTGCGCGTGCCCTCCGCGTCCGACGCCCCCACGGGCGACGCCGAGCGGCGCGAGTGGAGCCGGAACGTGGCCGCGCCCTGGGCCGGCGCCATGTCCTACGCCCTCGCGCAGCACTACGGCGTTTGGATCGTCGGCTGGCGCTGGGCCATCGGCGAGGGGGACTACGACGGCGGGCCGATCGACAGCTGGTGCTGCCCGCCACACTCGGTGACCACCCCGGAGGAGACGCTGGGGCGGGTCGTCGCGGCGGTGCGCGAGTGGCGCGCCTGGCTGGAGGACCTCGCCGAACGGTTCGAGGCGTACCCGCTGGACCCGGCCGCCGTCGGGGAGCAGCGGGCCCTGTGGCAGAGCGCCGCCCGCGGCCTCATCCTGCACGTGGCCGACCGCACCTGCGGCGACAGCGGCTGGTACGGGCACTGCAAGCAGGTGCTCACCTGGTTCCTCGCCCGCTGGGGTGTCGCGCCCGACACCGCCCGGGAACTCGTCGAGGAGGCGGTCGGCGGGCGGTTCACGAGCTGGGTCAGCCCCGACACCGTTCTGGTCCACGAGGTCGCCGAGCGGCTGGCGGAGTCGCTGCCGCCGGTGGCAGCGGCTGCCGACCGGCCCGTCGAGGCCGCCGACCGGCCCGCCGCGGCCGCGGCCGTACCGGACCACCTGGAGCGCTGGCTCGCCATGCGCCCGGACGTGGCCTGGCCGGAACCCTCGGCGGAGGCGACGTCCGGGCCGGTGACCCCGACCCGCGACGGAGCCGCCGAGGACATCCGTGCCTTCGACGGCTCCATCGACCCCGCCCGGGCGGACGGCCTGCTCGCCGCCCTCGACCGACTCCGCGCCGACGCGGCACGCGGCGCCGCCCTCGACTTCGAACTGCTCCGCGGCTGGCAGCAGCACGTGCTGGGCACACCGGAGCCGCCGCGCTTCCGCACCCTGCCGGCCTTCGCCAAGGGCGGCGGGGAGCGCTACGGCATCGCCCCCGACACCCGCGCCCGCTTCGACGCCTGCCTCGCCGAGAGCGCTCGCCCCGCCGAGGTCGCCGGTTCCGCCGGTGACACCGACGGAGACGGGGCGCTCCCGCTCACCGTCCGCGCCGCCCGCGCCTACCTCGACGTCTGCTTCTTCCACCCCTTCGACGACGGCAACGCCCGCGCGGCCTTCCTCACCCTCCTCTTCGTGCTCGCCCGCGAGGGCGTCGGGCTCGACGGCGTCACCCTGCTGCGCCGCATCACCTTCCAGGCCGACAACCCGCAGGACCCGCTGATCCTCGCCCGCTACATCGGCTTCCACCTCGACGAGACCCGCCGCAACGCCGCTGCCGTGAAGGAGTCCTGAAGCCTGTCGCAGCGGGTCGGGTGAAGGCAGGTCGACGTGTGCCCCGGCCTGCCCGGTAGTCGCGGCTGGACGCACCGACCGTGCGGTTCCGCACCAGGATCAGGGTGCCGTCCACGGTCCGCAGCCGCTCCACGCCCGTAGTCGGGCGTGGAGCGGCCTCCAGCGCGAGTGCCGCACACCGCCGTCGAGGAGATCCCGAACAGTGGCGCTCGCTGCCGCAGGGTCAGGTCGGTCCGGTCGTACACGGCCACGAGCAGGACTCGGTTCAGGACGGGCTCCGACAAGGCCGGCCCGCCGATACAGCCGATGGCGCGGCGGATCCCGCGGAGGCGTCGGTGGGCGTGGTCATTCTGCGGACCGGCGGGTTTCTCACTCGCAGACGTGCTCGCCGGGGACGTGTGCCGAGTCCTTCCCGTCCGGGAACCGGGCGCGGTCGGGGGCTACGGTGCCGTCCGGGCGGCGGACGCGGGCTTGCAGGACGCCCAGTGCGGCCCACGGGGTGCTGACGGCGTAGACCGTGCGCGGGCCGTGGGCGGTCGGGAACCGGGCGACGGTCCGGACGGCGAGGTGCCGGTCGCCGCAGGCGATGTCCTGGACCTCCTCCTGGTCCGCGTAGAGGAAGCTCACCCACCGGCCGCCGTCCACACTGGCAGGGCCGTGCAGGGCGTTGACCGCGGGCGTGCCGTCGTCCGGGAGGGGGCTGCTGGTGCAGCTGACCTGCCGGATGTCCTGGTCCCCGATCTCGAACTCCTTGCCGTGACAGAAGCGTCCGTCGGCCAGGGGCCAGAAGTACCAGATGGTGCCGCCCTCGTCCCGGTAGTGGCCCCACTGGTCCCCGGGCGGGTTGTCCGCCGTGGCGCGGATGCGTTCCAGACCGGCCGCGACCTTCTGCGCGAGCGGTAGGTTGACCGCGCTCGGCGGAACGGTGGCGGAGGCGCCGGGGCCGGCCTGCGTGGCGCTGCTGCAGGAGGCCACGGCGGCGAGTGCCAGTCCGGTGGCGGTCGAGATGGCGGCACGGTGCCGCAGCGGGCCGAGCTTCACGTTTTCCCCCCGTGGTCCGACCGTTTCGATCTTCACGGTCGATTCGCCCGTAGGACGCCGCGATGGAGGACGGAGGTTGCGCGGTGGCTCGCGCATGGGGAGGTCGACTGCGCGACGAAAGGAAACCAATCGTTCGGTTTTTGTGAGCGAAAGGATTTCCCTGGGTAAGTCGAACGGCAGTGGCCGGCGGGTTGCGTGGTGACGGACCGTCGGACGGGGCTCGGCGGACTGCGGGGAAGGGCGAGTGGTTGGGGGATTGCCCGACATCGTCTTGTCGGTTGCGGGTGGGGCGTAGCTAAGATACGGGGTGTTTGGTTTTGTTTTCCGGGATCTCAGGGCGGGGTGGTTGCGGTGGTACGGCAGGAGCGGGCGCTCCGGACGCGTCGGCTGATCCTGGAGGCGGCGGCATCGGTCTTCGACGAGTTCGGGTACGAGGGAGCGACCATCGGGGAGGTGGTGACCCGGGCCGGGGTGACGCGCGGTGCGGTCTATTTCCATTTCGCGTCGAAGCGGGATCTCGCACAGGGCGTGGTCGAGGAGCAGTTCTCCCAGGACGGGGTTCCCGAACGGAGCTGCAAGCTCCAGGAGTTCGTGGACACCGGGATGGTCGTGGCGTATCTGATGCCGCGTGACCCGCTGCTGAGCGCGGGTGCCCGGCTCTCGCTCGGGCAGGACCTGTTCGACGACCTCGGCGGGGGAGCCATCCCCGGGTGGATCGACCGGATGGAGGCGCTGCTGACCGTGGCCGGCGAGCGCGGTGAGCTGCTGCCGCACGTCGTTCCGGCGGACACCGCATGGCTGGTCATCGCCGCGTGGACGGGGGTCCAGATCCAGTCCCAGAAGCTCTCCGGGCGCGCTGACCTGGAGCTTCGGGTGTCCGGGCTGTTCCAGCACCTGATGCCGAGCATCGCCGTGCCGGGTGTGCTCGGCTCGCTGCGGATGGGGCCGGACCGGGGCGCCCAGGTGGTCGCCGAGATCGCCGCGGCCCGTACGTCGGACGACGGCGTGGACGGGGACGGCGCCGACGAGGGCGGTGCGGTGCCGGTCGAGCAGCAGGCAGGGGTCGGCGTGGGCTGACGCCGGATCAACCGGCCTCCCGTCCGCGGGAGGTGGGCGCGCGAAGGCGCGGTGGCGGTGGCGGGATGCGGGGGTCCTGCGCCGCCTTTGTTTTGCACTGCGGCCGGTACGGAGGGTGGCGGAGCGGATCCAGCGGGTGAGCGGGGCGGCCCCACCTGAAAACAAACAGCACGTTCGGTTTTGTATTGACAAACCGCGCGTCCTGTTTTTCACTGGTGACAGTTGCCCCCTGGGCTGTCGACCCGGGTGCCGGCCGCGGCGGAAGAGCCTGCGGCGTTCCGTGTGATTGGGGTGGTCATCGTGGAAATTCGGGTGCTCGGGGCGCTGGACGTCCGGGTGTGCGGGGTGTCGGTGGTGCCGTCGGCGCCCAAGCCGCGCCAGGTGCTGGGGCTGTTGGCACTCCGTGCCGACCAGGTGGTTCCGGCGGGGGTGCTGGCCGACGAGCTGTGGTCCGGCCGTCCGCCGCGCAGCGCGCGCACCACCGTGCAGACGTACGTCCTCCAACTGCGCGACCTGATCGACCGGGCGCTCGCCCAGGGGGACGGCGGCCCGGGGGCGACCTGCGCCAAGGACGTCCTGGTCACCTCGCCCGGCGGCTACATGCTGAACAGCGGCGGCGGGCTGACGGACGTCCGCGAGTTCGAGCGGCTGGCCGGTACGGGCTACCGGGCGATGGACGGCGAGGACCATCCGCTGGCCGCCCGGATGCTCGGCGAGGCGCTCGCACTGTGGCGCGGGCCGGCCTTCGCGGACGTCCCGGTCGGCGGCCAACTCGCCGTCGAGGCCAAGCGGTTGGAGGAGACCCGGCTCTGCGCGCTGGACCAGCGGATCGACGCCGACCTGCGGCTCGGGCGGCACCGCGTGCTGCTCGCCGAACTCACCGTCCTGGTCGACCGCTACCGCACCCACGAGAGCCTGCACGGCCAGTACATGATCGCCCTGCACCGCTCCGGACGGCGCGGCGAGGCCCTGGAGGCCTACCAGCGCCTGCGGAACACCCTGGTACGGGAGTTGGGCATGGAGCCCTCGGTCGGACTGCGCCGCCTGCAGCGCTCCATCCTGCTCGCCGCGCCGGAGCGACCCGCCGCGTCGGAGCGGACCGGGCGCGAACCCGTCGCCGCCGGAGCCGGGTTGTCGGAGGCGGCAGCCCGACTCAGCCGGGTCGGCTGAGCAGGTCGGTCGCAGGACCCGGCGCCCGCCCGGGAGTTCGCCGGGGTCCGGTCGGAACGTGCTTGTCGTCGTGAGGGGTTGTGGGACGAGTGGTCCAGGAGAGGTCGGAACGGACGCGCGGGCGGCTGGTGGAGGCGGGGGCGGGGCTGTTCGACCGCTGCGGCTACGCCGGTGCCACCCTCGGCGAGATCGCCGCAGCCGCAGGGGTGACGAAGGGGGCGCTCTACTTCCACTTCGCCTCCAAGGAGGAACTGGCCAGAGCGGTCTTCGAGCAGGCCGAGTGCTCGCTGCGGTCGGCCTGCGGCGACCACCGTGCCGTCGACTCGCCGCTCCAGGCGCTGATCGACGCCGGGTACTGGCTGGTCGACGCCCTGGGGACGGACCCGGTGGTCCGGGCGGCGTTCCGCCTCGGCCGCGCGGGCGGCTGGCAGACGGACCATGCGACGGGTGGGTCCGGGGCGGGTGGCCCTTCCGCAGGTGGACCGTCCGCGGGCGGGCCCGCTGCGGGAGGGCTCGGGGCGGGAAGGCCCGGGTCGGGCGGGTTCGGGTCGGGCGCAGCCGGGGCGGTGGATCCCCGGCGGGTCTTCGCGGGTGTGCGCGGCTTCCACGGCGTCTGGGCCGGCGTCGTCCGGGACCTGCTGGCCGGAGCCGACCGCGCCGGCGAACTGCGCGACCGCTCGGACGGTCTCGGCCCGGAGACGCTGGTCGTGACCGCCGCCTGTGGTCTGGAGGTGGTGTTCGCCGACGGCTGCCCCGCCGAGGAGCGTGCCCGTCGGGTCGGCGCCCTCTGGGACTGGTTGCTGCCCTGCCTGGTGCCTCCCGGCAGGGCCGACGGATACCGCACCAGGCCGCCGGCGCCCCAGCCGACCTCACCGGCGCCGCAGCCCGTCTGACCGGCGGCGTGACCGTCCGGCCGGCGGCGTAACCGTCCGACCGGAGCGCGGATCCGGACGAGCGGAGTGCGGTCCCGCCCGGCGGGCGGAGCGGAAGCGGGGAGTGGGCGCCCTCCGCCGCGCCCCCGGGGTCGCCCCCCGGGTCGACTGCCCGTGGGCGCCCGACGGAGCGCGCGCGCCGGGGCCGACGGCGCGGCAAGGCCGGGGTCGACCGAGCGGCAAGGCCGGGGTCGACCGAGCGGCAAGGGCCGGGGGCCGCAGCACGTTTGATCATCCTCGGCGGGCCGTGCGGTAAGGTGGTTGACGCCGAGTGTGACCGCGACCCAGGGAGGTGAGACCCATTACCGGAATGTCCGAGCGGGTGCTCCCTGAGTGCGGCCGTGCGGGCGCCGCGCGCGCGTAGCGCAGGCGGCGTGCCGACGGTGTCGGCCCTGGCGGGAGCCCTGACGGAGTCCTTCTCCTCCGTTCCTCCTCCTCCCGTCTTCCCCTAAGGGGTTCTCTTGCCGGTCTTCTCCTCCGCCGCTCTCCGATCCTCGGTGGTCTCCCGACTGCGCGCAGCCGGTTGCGTGTTCGCCGAGGACGAGGCGCGCGTCCTGCTCTCCGCCGCCGCCTCGCCCGCCGACCTCGCCGCCATGGTCCGTTCCCGAGCCGAAGGCCGTCCGCTCGAACACGTCGTCGGCTGGGCCGAGTTCGCCGGTCTGCGGATCGCCGTCGACCCGGGCGTCTTCGTCCCGCGCCGGCGCAGCGAGTTCCTGGCGGCCGCCGCCACCGCGCTGACCGGCCCGCCCCGGGGCCCGGGCGCGGTGGTGCTCGACCTGTGCTGCGGCAGCGGCGCACTGGGCGCCGCCGTGGCGGCCGGGGCCGCGCACCCGGTCGAGCTGCACGCGGCGGACATCGACCCGGACGCCGTCCGCTGCGCCCGCCGCAACCTGGCGGGAACGGGCGGGCTGGTCCACCGGGGCGACCTGTTCGCCGCCCTGCCCCCGGAGCTGCACGGCCGGGTGGACGTGCTGATCGCCAACGTCCCGTACGTCCCGACGGGCGACCTCGCGCTGCTGCCGCCCGAGGCGCGGCTGCACGAGGCCCGGCCGGCGCTCGACGGGGGAGCGGACGGCCTGGACGTGCTGCGCAGGGTGGTCGCGCAGGCGCCGCGGTGGCTGGCGGCGGACGGCGCGCTGCTGTTCGAGACCAGTGAGCGTCAGGTGGCGGCGGCCCTCGCGGTGGCGCGGGAGGCCGGGCTGGCGGCGGCGGAGAGCCGGCACGAGGACCTGGACGCCACGGTGGTCACCGCGACACAGGGGTGAGCCGTGGCCCGGGGCGCGCGGTCGTCGCAGCCCCGGGCCGGTGGCCGGTCCGGTCCGGCCCGCTCAGAGGTGGGTGCCGTACACGTGGTCGACCGGGATGGTGAGCAGCACCCGGCGGTCGGCGACCATCACCTCGCGGTACTCCTTCCAGTCGGGATGCTCGCCGGCGGCGCGGCGGTAGTAGTCGACCAGGGCCTCGACCTCGGGTCCGTCGGGGTCGGTGCCCGGGCCGGTGAGGGCGGCGACGCCCTCGGCGGTGGCCCAGGAGCGCCCGTCCGGCCCGGTCACCTCCAGGCTCACCCGGGGGTCGCGGCGCAGGTTGGCGGTCTTGGCCAGCCCGTCCCGGGTGGAGACCAGGATGGCGTTCGCCTCGCGGTCGTAGAACGGCAGGACGGGGGAGAGCTGGGGCCGGCCGTCCGCCTTGATGGTGGCGAGGATGCCGAGGCGGCTCTGCGCGAGGAGCGCGTACGGGTCGAACGGTGTGGCGGTCATGGGAG
This sequence comes from Kitasatospora sp. NPDC096140, assembly GCF_040303045.1. NCBI lineage: Bacteria > Bacillati > Actinomycetota > Actinomycetes > Kitasatosporales > Streptomycetaceae > Kitasatospora > Kitasatospora sp. NPDC096140. The sequence continues at coordinate 163,861 of NZ_JBEOUW010000018.1, read as the reverse complement.
CATCATCGGCCTTCACACCGGTGTGAAGGTCAAGGCGGGCCGGGCGTGTTGCGCGGGCGGCGCCCATGATGGCACGCGCCGCGGACCGGGTGGGGAGGTTCGGCAATCCGGTGCGACGTCCGTCGGGGCGGGGCTATGGTCGGGGCGAGAACGTGACGTTCCGTCGGGTTTCCGTGACGGACCGTCGACGACCGCGCCGCCCGAGACCGAGGGGACACCGCACGATGGCACGCGAACGCAGGCCCGTGGAACTGCTGGAGTTCTCCGACGACCTCCACTACGAGGACGTCACGCCGCTGCGGGCCTTCCTCGACGCCCGGCTGCGCGAAGTGGTCGAGGCCCAACCCGAGGGCACCGACGCCCGGTTCGCCGCCGAGCGCCTGGCGGACGTCACGAAGTCCGACTGCATCTTCCTGTCGGACGTCCTGGGCGCCTGGGAGGACGTGCTGATGGAGGGCCGCGGGGACGAGCCAGGGTGGACGCAGCGGATGCGGCAGGACGGCGTCCTGTGGTGGGCGCGGCTGTGCAGGACCGCGGAGCGGTTCCGCGATCACCCCGACCACCGCAGCCGGTGGCGGCCGCTTCCGTTCATGAACCTCGCGCACGCGGAGTTCATGGCGGGCCTGACCGACCGGGCGGGCGGCGTGTACGGGGACGGGGCGCACCCGTGATCCCCGCCGGGCAGGGACGGGTCGGGGCGGGCCGGTCCGGGGCGGTGATCGGGGAGTCGGGTTGTCGGTGCCGGCTGGTACGGTCCGATCATGGAGAAGCGAGTGCCCTTCACGGGTGAGGAGAAGGAAAGCCTTCACGTCGCACTGGACCGGCACCGCGATGCGGTGCTGTGGAAACTGGAGGGCTTGGACGACGAGCAGTTGCGCCGGCCGATGACGCCGTCCGGGACGAACCTGCTGGGGCTGGTGAAGCACCTCGGTGGTGCCGAACTCGGTTGGTTCCGGGAGACGTTCGGCCGGGAGACGGGGCCGATGCCGTTCGACCTCGACGCCGACGAGATGTCCGACATGCGGGTGGAACCGCACGAGTCGACGGCGGACATCCTGGAGTTCTACGCGCGGGCGCGGGCCGGTGCGGACGAGACCATCCGGGAGCTCGCGCTGGACGACCTCGGGACGTCGTGGTCGGGTAACACCGTCTCGCTGCGCTGGGTGCTGATCCACATGACGACGGAGGTCGCGCGGCACGCCGGGCACGTGGACATCCTGCGGGAGCTGATCGACGGCGGGACGGGGGACCACAACCGGAGCTGAGCCGGGGCCGGTCGGGCCCTGCTCCGGTCGGGCGCATTCGTTCAGGGCCTGTGCCCGGTCAGACCCCGTTCCGGTCGGGGGCCGGCTTCCCGACGGCCCGGGCCAGCGCCTCCGCCGTCCGCCGGACGTCCGCCTCCGTGGTGCGCCAGTTGCTGAACGCCGCGCGCAGGGCGGGCCGGTCGGCGTAGCGGGTCGGGGTGAGGAAGGCCTCGCCGGCCACCTCGGCGGCGAGGTCGGCGAGGCGCTCGGGCGTGGGATCCGTCGCCAGGGTGAAGCAGACGACGTTCAGCCGGACCGGCGCGAGCAGGCGCAGGCCGTCGATCCGCTCGACCGCCTCACCGAGTGCGCGGGCGCCCGCGACGTTGCGCTCCACGATCTCCCGGTGGCCGGAGCGTCCGTACGCGCGCAGCGTGAACCAGGCGGCCAGGGCGCGCAGCCGGTGCGAGTTCTCCGGGGTGAGGTGGACCAGGTCGGGGTGCTCGCCGAGAGGGCCGAGGTAGGCGGCGGCGTTCCGGAACACCCGGGCCTGCAGGTCGGGGCGCCGGGTGAACTGGACGGCGCTGTCGTACGGCACGTTGAGCCACTTGTGCAGGTCGACGCAGACCGAGTCGGCGAGGTCCAGGCCGGCCACCAGGTGCGCGTGCTGTGGCGACAGCGCGGCGAAGGCGCCGAACGCGGCGTCCACGTGCAGCCAGAACCCGTACCGCTCGCGGAGGGCCGCGATCGCCGGCAGGTCGTCGAAGTCGACGGTGTTGACCGTGCCCGCGTTGGCCACCACGACGCACGGCCCGTCGGCCTCGGCCAGCGCCCGCTCCAGCGCGGCCACGTCCACCGCCTCCCGGCCGGGCAGCAGGGGCACGCCGTGCAGCGCCGTCCGGCCCAGGCCCAGCACCGACAGCGCCTTGGGGACGGAGGAGTGCGCGCCGCCCGACAGCACTCGGACCGGGCCCAGCGCGCCGACCCCGTCCTCGGCGACGTCCACACCGAGCCGCTCGCCGAGCCACTCACGGGCGATGGCCAGCCCGACCGTGTTCGACATGGTCGCGCCGCTCACGAAGGTGCCGTGGTGCGCCGGGGACAGCCCGAACAGCTCGCGCAGCCAGCCGACCGTCTCGCGCTCCAGGTGCTGACCGGCCGGGTCCAGCGAGGAGTTGGAGTTCTGGTCGGCGGTGGCGGTCAGCCAGTCGCCCGCCAGCGCCGCAGGGGTCGCACCACCGGTGACGAACCCGAAGTACCGCGGCCCGGCGCTCGCCGACAGCCGCGGCTCCCACCGCTCGGCGAACTCCGCCAGCGCCGCGGGCAGGCCACCGCCGGCCGTGGGCAACCCGCCACCGCCCGTCGTCGGCAACCCGTCACCGGCCGCCCGCGGGATCACGGACCGCTCGTCGAGGCCGTCGAGGAAGGCGAGGGCGTGCTGCCGGGTCTCCTCCAGGAGTTCGGGCAACCGCGCGAGGTCGGCGGCGAGTTCGGGGTGCATCGGGTTCTCCGTTGATCGACTTGCGTGGTTGACCGGCTGTGTGGCTGATCGGCTGTGCGGCCGAGGGTAGTGGCCGGCCGGGCCGCCGTCCCGGGCCAATCCGGTACGGGTGGCCCGGTCCGGACGGGGAGTTGTCAGTGCGGCGGGCTAGCGTGGCGGACCATGGACGTTCGACAGGCGGTACCGGACCTCGCCTCCGCGGACGCGGCGGTGCGTCGCGCGGCGGTGCGGGCCCTGCACGCGTGCGGGGACGCGGGCAGCTCGCAGGCGGCGAGCGTGCTGCCGCTGCTGGGGGATCCGGACGCCGAGGTGCGGCAGGCGGCGGTGCGGCTGTTCTGCTCGTGGGGCGAGGGCGTCGTGCCGCTGCTGCGGCGGGTGCGCCGGGACGGTCCCGGCGGCGCGCGGGCGGCGGCACTGGAGGCACTGGCGGAGATCGGCGGGGAGGCGGCCCTGTCCGCCCGGGACGTGGCGGCGCTGGAACGGCTGGTGCGGGTGAAAACGCCCGAGGACGCACCGGTGCCGATGGCCTGCTGCTTCCTGTCGTGGATCGCGGTCCCCACCGGCGACCAGTCCGGCGTGATGAGCCTGCTCGGCCTGTCCGCGCCGCGCCCGGTGCCGTTCGCCGCCGGGGTGTACGCGGCCGATGTCGACAGCCACGGCGGTTTCGACGAGGACCCGCACGACGCGCTCCGCCGGGTGTTCGTCACCCCCGAACTGGCGGGCTGGACGCTGGTGGTCGGCGCCTGGTGCGATCCGAGCGACGCCGAGCGCGCGGACGACGTCCTGGCGGCCTGCGAGCGCCTGAGCGCCCGCTACGGGCGGGCCCAGGCGTACTGGTGGAGCGCGCAGAACGACGGCTCGGCCGTGCTGGTCGCCGAACGTGGTGCGGCCGTACGGCGGTTCGCCTACATACCGGGCGAGGACACCGGGCACCTGGAGCTCGGCGCGCCGCTCGGGTACGAGCAGCGGCGCCGGGCCGAGCTCGGCCTGCCCCCGCTCGTGGCGGGCCGGCTGCCGGCGGAGGCGGACGAGGAGGACGAGGAGGACGAGGCGGAGGACGAGTGGATGTGGGAGCTCCTGGAGCTGGCGCCCCGCCTGGCGGGCGAGCTGAGCCTCGACCCGCTGTCGCTCGGGCCGGGCACACCGGTCCGCGGCACCGGCGTGCTGGCACTCACCCCGTACGGGCGTCGGATGCGGCCGCCGGCGGGGGCGTTGCGGCTGTGACCCGGCACAGCTCGGTGACGGCGGCGCGGATCGTCTCGTCGTCCACGAAGGCGCGCCAGGCGCCGGACGTGCTGAGGCGTTCGTCGCGGGTCAGGGCCTCGGCCAGGACGGCGGCGGCGGGGCGGGCGGCCGGGCCGATGCGGGTCAGGTGGCGGACGGCCTGCAGCATGGCCGGGTAGTAGGTGCCGGCGCGGAGGTTCCTGCAGGCGTCGAACAGGGCCGGCACGGCGGTGTCGGTGTCGCCGGTGGCGGCCCACAGGGCGTGGGCGGCCTCGACGCTGACCCAGTCGTACGGGTCGGCGACCAGCGCGCGGAGGCGGTCCCGGTACGGGGCGGCGTGCGGGCCGAGGTCGGCGAGCTTGCGCAGCGCGGGGCCCACGAAGCGGCCGTCGGTCGCGGCCGGGCCCAGCACGGCGAGTGCGGGTCCGGGCTCGCCGCCGAGCCGCCAGTAGGCCCAGGCGGCGAGTTCCGCGTCCGCTCCGGTGGCGATGGTGCCCGCGGCGTTGGAGCCCGCAGCGGCAGTGGTGCGGGCGCGCAGGAGGGCGAGGGCCTCCTCGCCGGCCGGCTGCCGGATCCCGGCCAGCGCGGTCGCCGCCGGGGCCCAGGTCGCGTCGTCCGCGAGCAGGCCGAGCAGCTCCGGCACGGCGGGTGCGGCAGCCGGCCCCCAGCCGGCCAGCACCTCGCAGAGCGGGCGGGCCAGCGTGGGGGCGGAGCCGCGCAGGTGGGCGCGGATCGACGGCAGGAGGGCGTCCGCGTGCTCCCGGAGCGGGGCCAGCAGTTCATGGATGCCGGGGAGTTGCGGGTAGTGGTGGGTGCCGAACCGGGCGTGGTGCACCCCGGCGGCGCCGAAGGCGGTGGCGCGACCGCCCGCGGTGACCAGGTCGACGACGGCGGGGACGCAGCGCGGGTCGCCGATCCGCGCCAGGGCCCACACCGCCGCCTCGCGGACGGCTTCGCCCGCCCGGGTGCTCCGGGTGGCGGTGTCGTCGAGCAGCGCGGCCACCGCGTCGGCGTGGTCGGCCGCGGCGCTGCCGAGGCAGGCGAGCAACTCGACCGAGCGGAAGCGGACCTCGGTGTCCGGATCGTCCAGGCGCGCCGCGACGGCGGGCAGCACGGCGGGCACCGCCGAGCGCCAGCGGGAGAGCAGCCCGCCCGCCTGGCCCAGTGCGCCGGTGCGCTGTTCCGGGTCGGGGTGCTCGGCGAGCAGGCCGAGGACGTACGCGGGCGAGGCGCCGGGGAACAGGCCGGCCGTCCAGCCCTGCACGCCCTGGACACCGCAGTCCGCCGTGCTGGTCTGCCGCCAGAGCTCCACCCCCGGGTCGCGGACCGCGTCCAGGACGCGGCCGAGGTGCCGGCTGGCGAGCCCCGGATCGTCCGGGGCCAGCGCGTGCACGGCCGCCAGCCGCAGTTGCGGTTCGGGCGCGTCCAGCAGCCCGCGCAGCAGGGCGGTGGTCCGGGTGGACAGGCCTGCGGTCGGCTCCCGGCGGGTGGCGTGGCCGAGGGCGATCACCAGGTCGAGGCGGGTGGCGGGATCCTCCTCCGCCTCCCACCGCGTCAGGAGGGCGGGCAGCGTCCGCGCCCCGGAGCTGCCGCAGCCTCCCAGCAGATCGGCGACGGTCCGGCGGATCGCGGGGTCGGGATCGGACAGCTGACCCAGCACCTCGGGCAGCGCCCGCTCCCAGGCCGCCCCCCACGCCGGATCGACCTGTGCCTCGGCGACGAGCGCGGCCTCACCGCTCAGCCTCGTCAGCAGGTCCAGCAGCTCCAACCGCTCACGCCGGGCCACGACATCCGGCCGGGCGGCCAGCCGGACCAGATACGGCAGGGCGGCCGAGGCGGCGGAGCAGACCCAACCACCCTGGTGGAACAGGAGGTTGTCCAGATCGCCCGCGGCCTCCCAGGCGTCCTCCCGGTCGGGGCCGGCGCAGCGCCGCAGCAACCCGGGTACGTCCGCCGCGGAGCCGTAGTTGTGCTGCAGCCCGGCCCAGTCGATGGTCTCCAGTCCCTCCCACATGCGCGGACCCTATCGCGTGGTCCGATCGTCGGACTGCGGACTGCGGACTGCGGACTGCGGACTGCGGACTGCGGACTGCGGACTGCGGACGCCCGGGCAGCTCGGCACGTCTGTCGGTGCGCATGGCCAGGCTCGATCCGGTCCCACATCGCAGCACTGATCACCAACCGGACGGACACATCCGATCAACTGCTCAGCCCATCACAGAGATACGCCTCAGACGGTGTCGGGGAGCGGGGTCCCGTCGGGGTGGACGGGTGCCGTGGGGGCCGGGTCGTCGTTCGGGCGGCGGGTGCGTTCCGCCCAGGCGGCCAGCGGCGGGCCGGCCGCGCCGAGGACTGCGAAGAACACGCCGAGCAGCAGCCAGCCCGAATGTCCGAAGCCGAGGACGACCGTCGTGAGGACCGCCGGGGCCAGGGCCTGACCGGTGTCGAAGCCGACGCCGAGGAGGCCCTGGTACTGCCCCTGGGCGTGGTCGGGGGCGAGGCCGAAGCCGAGCGCGTAGCCGCCCGAGGACTCCCACACCTCCCCGAGGCTGTGCACGCCGACGGCGAGGACGACGAGCGCCGGCGCGACCCAGGCCGGGACGTCCGCGGTCAGGGCCATCAAGGGGCAGCTGACCAGGAAGCACAGCCCCGCGAGGCGGAGCGCCCGACCGCCCTGGTGCGGAGTCTCCACCCGGGAGCCGATCCGGCTCTGGAGCAGCACGCACACCGCGCTGTTGACCGCGTAGACCGCCGCCACCGTCCAGCGGGGCGCGTCGGTGTGGGCGGAGAGCCAGATCGGCAGCAGCAGCGAGACGGTCTGGTACTGCAGGCCCATCGCGCCGTAGAGCGCGACGAAGGACACGAACGGCCGGTCGGACAGGACGGCGGCGCGGTGGTGCTCCTCGGGCCGGGGCAGCGGCCGGTAGTCCGGGAGGCCGCGCACGGCGATCAGGGCGGCGCAGGCGAAACTGGCGGCATTGGCGAGGATGAGCGCGGTGTACGCCGTGCGGGTGCCGACCGAGACGGCGAAGGCGGCGCCGAGGGTGCCCAGGACCACGCCGAGGTTGACGAAGGTGCGGAGTCTCGCCCGGAAGGCGGCCGGGCGCTCGCCGCCGGCGCGGGCGACGAGCGCGCCGCCCGCGGCGCCGGCCGCCGCCGCCGCGAGCCGGTCCAGGGTGGCGACGACCGTGAAGGTGGCCCAGTCGTGGATGAGGACGAAGGCGGCCATCGTCGCGGCCTGCAGGGTGAGGGCCGTCAGCCAGACCGTGCGCGGCCCGTACCGGTCGGCCAGGTTCCCGGCCGGGACCCCGGCCAGCAGCCCGACCAGCCCGGCGATCGTGAGGCCGACCCCGACCCGGGCGGCGGGCAGGTGCACCACCAGCGTGAAGTAGAGCACCGACGCGGTGTTGAACAGCCCGTTGCCCACCCGGCTGACGAAGCTCGCCATGATGAGGGCGCGCTGCGGACCGCTCGCCGGCGATAAGCCGGACACCTGTGACCTGCTGCCGTTTCCGATCATGGAGAACAGGCTAACAATGCCCCCGCGGGCACCCTCCGGACTGGACTGCGACGGCCTCGCGGCCGGCCTGGTCGAGCGGGCCGAGGCCCTGGAGGCGGGCTGACGACGGTTCGGGTCCCCGCCCGGGACGGCGTCCGGCGGGCGAGGACGTTCGGCGGGAAGGGGCGTTCAGCGGGTGAGGGTGGGGACCGCGCCGCCGTCGACATGCTCGATGCGGACGCCGGGGAGGTGGCGGCACCAGGCGGCGGCGAGCGGGGCGAGGCGGTCCGCGGTGAGCGGGGTGCCGGCGGGGCCGAGGCCGATGGGGAAGTGGGTGCGGCCGTCGGACGTCCGGTAGGGCTGCGGCCAGGCGTGCAGGTGGGTGCCGCCGGCCTCCTCCAGCGCGGCCAGGAGCGTACGGAGGCGGCCGCGGACCAGCCCGACGGACTCCTCCGCGGCGGTGACCACGGCCCAGGTGGCGTGCCGGCGGTGGAGCGGGGGCGGGGCGAGCAGGGCGGGCCAGGGGTCGGTGCTCTCCGTGACGAGTTCCCAGGCGCGGTACAGCTCCTCGGCGAGCAGGTCGCGGGTGTCCGCGCCGACCTGGGTGGTGCAGCTGCGGACGGGGGAGGAGGGGGTGAGGACGGTCAGCGGTTCCGGCCGGCGGTCGGTCAGATCGCCGTCGGGGGAGTCGGGGGAGTCGAGGGAGCCGAGGGAGACGGGCCGGCGCCAGTCCCAGCCCGCCCAGGTCTCGGCGAACCGCCGGAACAGGCCGCCGTCCGTGTCCGGGCCGTCCGTGTCCGGGCCGTCCGTGTCCGGGCCGTCCGTGTCCCGGCCGTCCGTGTTCTCGGTGGACTCGCTCGCGGTGCCTTCGTCGTCCAGGACGGTGCGTGCGGCGAGCACCGACCAGGCGAGCGACGGGAGTTGGCCGAACGGTGCCGAGTCCAGGCCGCGGGCCCGGGCCCACGCCTTGACCTGCCGGGCCAGCCGGACGAAGCGGTCGTGCCGTTCGCCGAGTGCCGTCAGGATCGCCTCGGCGTCGGTGACGGCGCTCAGCGCGACGGCCTCCGCCTCGCCCAACTCGGCCCGCCGGTCGACGGCTCGGGCCGGATCGAGCGAGCCGGTGAAGACGACGACGAGATCGACGGACAGCCCGTCCGCGGCCAGCCGCAGCCCCGGCACCCGGGCGCCGCGCACCTCGCGCAGCTGCCGGGCGTCCGGCAGCGCGGCCGCGATCCGGGCGCGGACGCCGGACAGGTCGGCCGGGCCGGGCAGGGCCGCCACCAGGTCCAGGTCGGCCCCGTCCAGCTGACAGCCCAGCCGGCGCGAGCCGACGACGTGGACCGCGCCGTCGGGCAGCGCCGCCGCGATGCTCCGGGCCAACTCCCTTGCGGAGGCTGCCCGTCGGGGTGACTCCGGCCGAGGCGAGACGGTCGCCTCCTCGGGAACCGGACGCACCTCGCCCGTCCCCAGCGCGATCACCGCGCGCGGCCGCATCGGCTCGGCGCCCCGGCGGGAGAGCACCACCAGCTCGCCGACCCGGGCCGGGACCGCGTCGAGCCCGGCCGCGCAGTCGGCGGCCACCCGCTGCGGATCGGTGCTGCGCCCGAGGGTCAGGTGCGGCGTGAACCCTTCCGCCCGGCCGCGGCAGCGGGGGAAGCGGCGTTCCAGCGCGTGCCGCAGCGCCGCCCACGGCTCGGCGGAGGTGGCGGCAGGGTCGAGCCAGACGGTGGCGTCCTCGCGGTGACCGAAGGTGTGCACGCCCTCCAGCCGCGCCGTGAACGGGTCCACCTCGGCGGCGGCCGCGCCCAGCAGCGGCAGCGCGCGGTCGAACTCGGCCTCCGGGACGAAGCCGAACAGCAGGTTGACGTGCGGCGGCCAGCGGTGCACCTGCGGGTCGTGCGCGGTGCGCAGCCGCTGGATCGGCGGCCACAGCTCCTCGGGCGGCAGCCAGGCGACGGCGGTGCGGGCGGTGGGCGCGGCGGCGAGGAAGTCCGGCGCCCCGGCCTCGGACCCGCCCGCTCCGGCCTCGGCCCCGCCCGCGCCGCCGAGGGTGAGGTCCACGGCGACGCCGTAGTGGTCGGAGGGGTGCAGTCCGTCGGCGGTCGGGCGGTCGCCGAGCAGCCCGGCGGCGGTGACGCGGGTGCTGTCGGAGCGGTGCAGGACGCGGTCGATCCGGCCGGGGCGGCCGGTCAGCGAGGAGACGGCGGCGAGCGGGTTGACCGTCGGGTCGAAGGTCGGGGTGTCGTCGGACGGCCCGTGCACCTGGGTCCAGGCGTCCCGCAGGCCCAGGGCGGCGGCCGGGCCCGAGGTGCCGGAGCGGGCGTCGTTGAAGTCCCCGAGCAGCAGCAGTTCGCCCTCGACGCCGCCCAGACCCTCGGCCAGCTCGGTGAGTTCGGCCTCGCGGCGGGTCGCGCCGTCCGACGAGTGGTCGCTGCTGAGGTGGACGGCGGCGACCGTCAGCGGTTCGCCGGCGGTCCGTACGGTGATCGCGGTGACGGCCTTGTGCGGGCCCAGGGCGTGCCTCCCCGCCTCCAGGACGGGCAGCCGGCTGAGCAGCAGCAGGCCGTGCTCGTCGACGTCCCGCCCGAGCGGGTCGGTGTTCAGGGTGTACCCGGCGCGGACCCAGGGCGCCGCGAGCAGCAGGGCGACCAGGGCCGGTTCGACCTCCTGCAGGGCGATGACGTCGGCGTCGGCGGCTTCGAGCGCGGCGAGCAGCAGCGGGCGGCGGCGGGCGGTGGCGATCCGGTCGGCGTCGTAGCGGTCCCACAGGGTGTTCCAGGTGACCACGCGCAGGCCGGTGACCGCCGGGGCCGCGGCGTGTGCGGCGCCCGGGGCGGGGGTGTGGGCGGCCTCCGCGTGGGCGGCCAGCCAGCCGTCGTCCGGCCGCCAGGCGTACGGGGTCGTGGCCGCGAAGAAGGGCGGGCGCAGGCGGCGCGGAGCGGTGCGGCGTCCGGCCTCGGTGGTGTCGAGCACGTCCACGCCGGACGGGCGGTCCCAGACCACCACGCCGTCGGCCTCGACCCGCTGCACCCGGTGCCAGGGGATGTCCCCGGAGGCGGCGAACGCCTCCAGCGGGATGCGCTCGGTGCGGTCGTCGCGCTGGCGCACGCCCAGGGTGAACCGGGCCGGGTCGAACCGGGCGTCCCAGCGGATGCGCTGGCAGATCTGTTCGATGGGACGCATCGGTCCTCAGTCCTCCTCGGCGTCGAGCGTGCCCGCCGTGTCTTCCACGGTGCCACCGGCGCCGACGTACCAGGTGCGGTGCGCCTGGCCGGCGTGCGGCGGGCTGAAGCGGTGCAGCTGTGCGGTCAGCACGTCGGCCGGCACCGGGTGCGGCCGGACGGCGTTGCGGCGCAGCAGTTCGTCCTCGTCGACCACCAGCACCACCTGGGTGACCAGGGCGTCGCGGCGCTGCGCGACGGCGTGGACGTGGGAGCGCTGCTGCCGGTTGAGGGAGGTGGCGTCCCAGACGACGGTGGCACCAAAGGAACCAGAGGCCTCAGAGGCACCGGACGGGCCGAACGCACCGGGCGCACCCGGTGAGCCCGGGGCGGCGAGGGCCGCGTCCAGCCGGGCCAGGCCCTCGCGCAGCACCACGGCGTTGTCGCGCTGGTCGGCGCGCGAGCCCCGGGCGGCGCGCAGGTCGTCCAGGCTGATCCGGGTGCCGACACCGGTCAGCCCGGCGGCGAAGGTGCTCTTGCCGCTGCCGGACGGGCCGCACAGGTGCAGCAGCCGGGGGAAGCGGCCGTCCCGCAGGCGCCAGGTGGCCGCGACGGCCTCCTCCGCGGTGGAGATCCTGCCCCGTGCGTACGCCTCGCGGGCCTGCGCCCAGCAGCGGTCGGCGGCGTCCCGGTCGAGCCCGGCCAGGGCCTCGCGCAGGCCGCTGCGCAGCCGGGCGAGCGGCCCGCCGTCGTCGTCGAGCAGCCCGGCGTCCTCGGCGTGCAGGGCCGACCAGGCGACCTGCTCGCGCTCCGCCGCCCCCGGGGCGGCGGCCGCGGCGACGGCGTGCAGCACGCCGAGGTCGGCGGCGCAGGACAGCCGGACCAGCCCGGCGCGGCGGTCCTCGTCCGGGTACGGCCGGTGCAGGCCGGGGTGCAGCGCGACCAGGTCGGCGACCCTCCGGGCCAGCGGCAGACCGAGCGGCCCGGCCAGCCGCGCCGCCGGGTACTGCCGGGGCCCGGCGCGCAGCACGGTGGCGAGCACCCCGGCCAGCCGGGCGTCCCCGCCGCGGCCGAGCTCGTCCAGCCGGGCCGACACCTCCGCCGGCTCCTCCGGCCGGCAGGACAGTTCGGGGAGCCCCAACGCGGCCGCCAGGGCGGACAGTTCGGGCAGCGCACCGGACCGTACGGACCACAGCGCGGCAGCCGGTCCGAGCCCGTTCTCCACCACGGCGGCGTGCATCCAGTGCGTGTCGGTGCGCACGTGGTGCGGGCGGACCCACTTGGCGACCCGCTCGCCGAACTCCCCCCGGGCGAAGCCCCGGACGGTCCGGACGACGTAGCCCTCCTGCCGGTCCAGGTCCAACCTCAGGGCGCGCAGGGCGCGTTCGTCGTAGCGGCCGCGCCACAGCACCCGGGGCGCCGGGACGCCGAGGCGGCGCAGGAAGCGGACGGTGTCGTCCCAGTCCAGGCAGTGGTCGCGGTCGGTCCACACCGAGAAGCCGTAGAACCAGCTCTCCAGGTCGGTGTACGGGATCGAGTGCCGGGCGAACAGGTTCTCGCCGCAGATCCGCCAGCCGTCCGGGATCCGCCCGCCGATCCGGCCCTGCAGGCCCTTCACCCAGGCGCGGGAGGGGTGGTGGGCCGAGTCCAGCGAGCGGGCGTGCAGGCCGTCGGAGTAGAGGGTGGTGTTCTCGCCGTCGAGCTTCTCGGTGACGACGACCTCGGCACCGGTCAGCGCGGTGAGGTCCCCGGTCCGTACGTCGTCCGCCGCCGCCCCGGGTGACCAGGGAAGATGCGGAGTCCGGGGGTAGTGCACGCGCATGGCTGGGGCTCCTGTGAGGGTGGTTGATCCGGCGGACACTGTAGGAGCGGCCGTCGCGCGCGGGCCACCGAATTAGCGCGGGGCGCGGCCACCCGGCGCGGCCACCCGGCGCCTTCGCCTGTGCGCCGCTGCGGCGACACGCGGGCAGGAACGTCCCTGCACGTACGCGGCCGTCGGCCGGGGTGCAATGGGCGCGCCCCACACGTCGTCAGAGGGAGGCCGCCCGGTGGAGACGAGGACGAGGGACGCGGATCCGGTCCGCGTACTGGACGTGGCGAGCGCCGACTACCGACGGGTGTTCGAGCTGTTCCTCGCCGGGACGGACGAGAAGCCTCTCACCCACGCCCGGCTGAGCGAACTCGTCGCCGCCCTGCCGCACCGCCGGGTCCTGCTGGACCTGGGAGCGGGCGACGGCCGCACCACCGCCCACCTGGCCCGGTCCTTCGACCGGACGGTGGCCGTCGAGCCCAGCGCCGCGATGCGCGAGAAGCTCCGCACCACCTGCCCCGACGCCCTCGTCCTCCCGGACCGGCTCGACCGCGTCCGGCCGCCGGAGCCCGCCGACCTCGTCCACCTCTCGCACGTGCTCTACTACGTGCCCGAGCCGGACTGGCCCGCCACCGTCACCCGCGCCCTCGACTGGACGGCCCCCGGCGGCACCCTGCTGGTCGTCCTGCAGAACCCCGAGAGCCCGTGCATGCGGATGGCCGCCCACTTCACCGGCGTGCGTTACGACCTGGGCCCCCTCGTCGACCTCCTGCGCGAACGGCACCCGGCGGACGACGTCACCCTGGAGACCCTCGACCTCCACTACCGCACGCCCCACCTCGCCGAGGCCGTGGACGTCGCCGAGTTCATGGTCAACGTCGCCGACCTCGCCACCCTCGACCCACGCCCCTCCCGCGCCGCCCTGACCGCCTACGTCCGGGACCACTTCGCCCGCCCGGACGGCACCTACGCCATCGGCCACACCCAGGACATGCTGATCGCCCGCCGCACCCCCGCCGCCTGACCGCCCGGGCCCGCCCCCCCGGACCCCCACCCCGTACCCCGCCCTCCCGTCACCTGCACGTCCGAGTGTTTAGGGTGGATTCGTCCGGTCGGCGCCGGAGCGGAGCGACGGAGGTGGTGGCGTGATCCGTGGGGTCCACCTGGAGGCGCAGTGGCGCCGGGAGGCGCTGCGGACGAACCTGTGGGTCGTGCCGGTCCTGGAGGTCGTGCTCGCCGCGCTGCTGTTCGTCGTCACCTGGTCCCTGGACCGGGCCGCCTACCGGGGGGACGTGGACCTGCCGTCCTGGGTCGTCAGCGGCACCGCCGACGCCGCCCGGCAGATCCTCGCCGCCATCGCGGCGGCCCTGATCACCGTCGTGGGCGTGGTGTTCTCGATCATGATCGTGACGCTGACCCTGGCCTCCACCCAGTTCGGCCCGCGCATGCTGCGGACCTTCATCCGGGACCGCACCACCCAGCTGACCCTGGGCACCCTCGTCGGCACGTTCGTGTACGCGATGCTCTCGTTGGTCGTCATCGGACCGGCCTCGCACGGCGACCTCGTGCCGCACCTGTCCATCACCGTCTGCATGGCACTGGTGATGGCCGACGTGGCCGTGCTGATCTACTTCATCCACCACATCGCCACGTCGATCCAGCTGCCCAGGGTCATCGCCAGCATCGCGGCCGAGCTCTCCGAGGCGATCGAGGCGGGGGCGGGCGAACCGGAGCGGGCCGCAGGGGCCACCGCCGGGCCCTCGGCGGCCGAACTGCACGCAAGGCTCGACCGCTCGGGCGCGGCCGTCCCGGCGCCGGCCAGCGGCTACCTGCAGTTCGTCCGGCACCGCACGCTGGTGCGGATGGCGACGGAGCTCGATGCCGTCATCCGGTTGGACCACCGGCCCGGACACTTCCTGGTGCAGGGGCACCCGCTCGCCACGGTCTGGCCCGCCGAGGCGGCGCCCGAGGTGGCCCGGAGCTTCGCCCGCGCCCACATCACCGGCTCGACCCGGACGCTCGCCCAGGACATCGCCTTCGCCGTCGACCAGCTGGTGGAGATCGCCATCCGGGCGCTGTCCACCGCCGTGAACGACACCTTCACCGCCCTGACCTGCGTCGACTGGCTCGGCGAGGGCCTGTGCCGGGTCGCCGCGGGCTGGCACCCGAACCCGGTCCACCGGGACGCCGGCGGGCACATCCGGGTGATGACCGTCCCCGTGAGCTACGAGCGGCTGGTCCAGCGGGCCTTCGAGAAGATCCGCCAGGCCGCCGCCGGCATGCCCGCCGTGCTGATCCGCCAGCTCGACGTCCTCGCGGAGATCATGTCGGAGACGACGACCGAGCAGCAGCGCGAGGTGCTCCTCGCCCAGGCCGGGATGATCGAACGCCTCGGCCGCGAGTCGGTGTCCGAACCGGCCGACCGCGACGACGTGCACCGCCGCTACCTGGCCGTCCTCGCCGTCCACGCCGACCTCACCGGGCGGGGCTGAACGGCGCCCGAGGCGGCCGGGCGGGCGGCGGCGTCCAAGGGGGTTCAGGTGCACCAGAACAGCAGCCGGGTGCAGCTCGGTGTGGCCGTCGGGCCGGTCGGGTGCTGGGTGGGGGAGGTCGGCGGGACGGGGCCGGTGTTCGGCGGGGGCGTGCTCGGGGCGGGCTTCGCGGGCGGGTCCGCCGGAACCGGGGCGGCGGACACGGTCGGGCCCGAGGGGGACGTCGCGGTCGGGGCGGTGCCGGACGGTCTGGGCCGGGTGGTGGTGGCCGACGGCTGCGGGCGGGCCGTGGCGGTGGCCGTCGTGGTGGCCGGCGCCGGTGCGGCCGGGGCGCCGGGGGTGGCCGCGGTGTGCTGCGAGGGCGATTCGGCGCCCGCGGAGGCCGGGGCCACCGCACCGTCCGAGTTGCCGCCGGACAGCACGACGGCGGCCAGTCCGCAGACCACCACCCCGGCGGCCGACACGGCCAGCACCGTGCCCCGCGGCCTGCCCTGCCGCCGCCGGGCCGAGCGCCGTCCGGACTGGCGTGCCGACCGGCGTGGCGGTGCGGACGCGTCGGCGGAGCCCTCGCCCGGTGGCGTGGGCCGCGGGCCCGCCGCCTCCCCGGTCGTGGGTTCGGCGGCCCGGCCGCAGCCGGGGCAGGAGAGCGCGCCGTTGAGGTGGCGTCGGCAGGGCGTGCAGTAACTCATGGGATCTCTTCGGTAGGTGCGGCATGACCTGGATCCCGACGGTGACTGCCACGCCCCCCGCAGGCCGGGCCGGATCGGATGCGAGCGTACGCAGATCAAGCCGGTCCGCGACACCCGCGCGGCGCGAGGCTTCTGCGCGGGTCGGGTGTGGTTCGTGTGACGGTGGATGACGCGTGTGACGCCCGTGCCGGTTTCCGCGGGGCGGCCGTCAGCCCAGGGCGCGGTCCAGGTTGAAGGCGGCGCTGATCAGCGACAGGTGGGTGAACGCCTGGGGGAAGTTGCCGAGTTGTTCGCCGGTCCGGCCGATCTCCTCCGCGAACAGGCCCACGTGGTTGGCGTAGGTGAGCATCTTCTCGAAGGCCAGCCGGGCCTCCTCCAGCCGGCCCGCCCGGGCCAGCGCCTCGACGTACCAGAAGGAGCAGATCGAGAACGTGCCCTCGGAGCCCTGCAGGCCGTCCGGACTGGCCGCCGGGTCGTAGCGGTACACCAGGGAGTCGGAGACCAGGTCCGAGGTGAGCACGTCCAGGGTGGAGAGCCACTTGGGGTCGGTGGGCGAGACGAACTTGGCCATCGGCATCATCAGCAGGGACGCGTCGAGCACCTCGTCGTCCAGCCCCTGGACGAACGCGCCGCGCTCGGTCGACCAGCCGCGGTCCATGATCTGCCGGTAGATCGTGTCGCGGGTCCGGCGCCAGCGCAGCAGGTCGGCGGGGAGGCCGCGCCGGTTCGCGATCCGGATCGCCCGTTCCAGCGCGACCCAGCACATCAGCCGCGAGTACACGAAGTCGCGCCGCCCGGCCCTGGTCTCCCAGACCCCCTCGTCGGGCTGGTCCCAGTGGTCGCAGAGCCAGTCCACCACGCCGCCGACCTCGTCCCAGTGGCCGCTGCTGATCGGCTGCCCCCACTTGTCGTAGAGGTAGACCGAGTCGATCAGGGCGCCGTAGATGTCCAGTTGGAGCTGCCCGGTGGCGGCGTTCCCCACCCGCACCGGCGCGGAACCGAGGTGGCCCTCCAGGTGGGACAGCTCCCGCTCGGGCAGCTCGCGGCGCCCGTCGATGCCGTACATGATCTGCAGCGGACCGGTGTCCCCGGTGCCCCGCATGATCCCGTGCTCGGAGATGAAGCCCATGAACGCCTCGGCCTCCGAGGTGAAGCCCAGACGGAGCATGGCGTAGATGCAGAAGGCCGCGTCGCGCACCCAGACGTAGCGGTAGTCCCAGTTGCGCTCGCCGCCGACCTGCTCGGGCAGGCTGGTGGTCGGCGCGGCGACGATCGCGCCGGTGGGCGCGTAGGTGAGCAGCTTCAGCACCAGGGCCGAGCGGTGCACCATCTCCCGCCACCGCCCGTGGTACTGCGACTGGTGCAGCCAGCGGCGCCAGAACCGGACGGTGGCCTCGAACTGCTGCTGCGCCTCCCAGGCGGGGCACGCCCGCGGGCCCACGTCGGCGCTCACCCGGTCGAGGGCGAACACCGCGGACTCGCCCTCCAGCAGTTTGAACCGCGCGGACACGTCGACGCCGTCGGTCTCGACCGGCACGGTGGCGGTCAGTGCCACCGACAGCCCGGCGGAGTGGAACACCGCGTGGCCGTCCCGGAGTTCGACCGTGTGCGGCTCCGCCCCGTAGCCGAACCGCGGGGCGACCTTCGCCCGGAACGGGAGCACCCCGCGGACGCAGATCACCCGCCGGATCAGCCGGTGGCGGTCCGCCTCGCGGGACTCGTCGACGACGGGCATGACGTCCTGGATCTCCGCCACGCCGTCCGCGGCGAAGAACCGCGTGATCAGGACGTTGGTGTCGGGGAAGTAGAACTGCCGGGTGCGGGACGGCACGTCCGCGGACAGTTCGAAGCTGCCGCCCCGGTCGGCGTCGAGGACGGACGCGAAGATGCTGGGCGCGTCGAAGCGCGGGCAGCAGTACCAGTCGATGGTGCCGTCGGTGGCGACGAGCGCGGCGGTACGGAGATCACCGATCAGGCCGTGCTCGGAGATCGGCAGGTACCGGGCACGGCTCAGCTCGCCGAATCCGCCGTTGCCGTTCTGAGCCATGGCGGCCTCCTCACCCGTTGGCGCGGGGTGGCGCCGGGTATCGAGCCGAATGTCTCGTTTCATGCTAGATCGCCGGGCGCCGGGACGCCGAAGCGAAGCCGGCTGCGCCCGGTGGCGCAGAGCGAACGGTCGGCACGGGGTGTGTACGGAGTGTGTGCAGGAGGTCCCCGCTGCCGGGCGGGGCCGGTCGCGCGGGATCCGCTGCTCCCGGGAGCGACGGTCTGCGGGTTCGGGAGGATCGGACCGCCGCCTGTGACGACGTCAGAACCTGGTGCTCACTCATCGGCACCGTGGCGTCGACCCCGCCCCGCTCGAACACCGGGCGCCCGCGCGACGTAGGCTGCGGGGCTCGGGCCGGGCGGGTGGGAACCGGGCTTCCGGTGCACGCGTTCCGGCTGAGGACACCCGGGTGCGGCGGCCGTCGAGCCGCTGCCGGGTGGCCGGTTCGCACAGGGAAAGGAATGCACATGCACGTCACCCTCGCCGAGGAGCTGATGCTGCTCTCGCTGGACGACGAGTCCGGCGTGGCGAAGGACGGTTCGAGCGCCGGGTGGGCGGCGGCGGGAGGCCTGCTCGCCGACCTCGCGCTGGCCGGGCGGATCGCGGTCGACGAGGGCCGGCTCGCCGTCACCGACCGGACCCCGACCGGTGAGCCGCTGCTCGACGAGTGCCTGGAGCGGCTCGCCGCATGGGTCGAGCGCAAGGCCCCCGGCAAGGCGAAGGCGGCGGACTGGCTCACCAAGGACCACCCCGTGGCGGTCCGCTCCGCGGTGCAGCGGCTGTGCGAACGCGGTCTGGTCGTCGAGGAGCGCCGCCGGGTCCTCGGCCTCTTCCCGGTCCGCCGCTACCCGGAGGCGGACGGCTCCGTCGAGCGTGAACTCCGCGCGCGGCTGGCCGGCGTGATCCGGCACCACGCGACCCCGGACGTCCGCACCGCGACCCTGATAGCCCTGCTGCACGCGGCCCGGCTGCACGGCCTGGCGTTCCCCGACCTCCCGCGTGCGCGGGTCGAGCTGCGCTTCGGGGAGATCGCCGCGGGTGACTGGGCGGGCGAGTCCGTCGGCCAGGCGATCCGGAACATGCAGGTCGCCATTGCGGCCATCACCGCCGTGACCGTCGCCACGGCGGCCACGGCCGCCACCGTGGCCGCCGGCTGACGGTCGCCGGCTGACGGCTGACGGCTGACGGTCCGACGGCTGACGGTCCGACGGCCCCCGGGCCCGCCCCCGCGTCGGGGCGGGCCCGGTCCTGTTCCCGGGGCGGCCCGCCGCCCGGGGCGGTCCGGCCGCCGCCCTCCGGCGGGAGCCTCAAGTGGTCCAGGCCTACTGCAATTGGTCCAGACCTATTGACGGGCCCGGGCGCCCCTCCTACGATCCCGTCCGGCACAGCCCCACATGTCCCCACCTCACCCAGAGCCGGGCGTCACGCCCCCACGCGCTGGTCATGCCCATGGCGCTCGGCGGGAAGGGAGCACAGCATGTTCCGTCGGAAGTCGCGTACGCCACGCCCGTCGGGCGGGTCCCGCCCCTGTCCGGATCCCGGCCGCGTCGACGGCGACCGGGCCGGGGCCGAACCGCACCGCGCGCCGCGCCCGCAGCGGGCGGCCGTGCAGCGCGCACCGCGGGTGAACCGGGCGGGCCGCACCGGGCACGGGCCGACCGTGCTGCGGCGCTCACTCGCCGGGGCGAGCGCCGCCGCCCTGATCGGTGCCGGCATCGCCGTGGTCGGCTCCGTCACGGCCGGGGCCGCCACCACCAACCTGGTGGCGAACCCCGGATTCGAGAACGGGCTCTCCGGCTGGACCTGCTCCGGTGGCTCCGGTGCGGCCGTCGGCAGTCCGGTCCACTCGGGCGCCGCCGCGCTCAAGGCCACGCCGGCCGGCTCGGACGACGCCCAGTGCACCCAGACCGTCAGCGTGCGGCCCGACTCCCAGTACACGCTGAGCGCCTACGTCCAGGGCAGTTACGTCTACCTCGGCGCCACCGGCACCGGCATCACCGGCACGCCGTCCACCTGGACGCCGAACAACGCCTCGTACGGCCTGCTCAGCGTCGGCTTCACCACCGGGCCGAACACCACCTCGGTGACCGTCTACCTGCACGGCTGGTACGGGCAGCCCGCGTACTACGCGGACGACGTCTCGCTCACCGGCCCCGGCGGCAGCAGCCCCACGCCCACCGCGACCACGCCCACGACGACCCCGCCCACCACACCGCCGCCGACCACCACCCCGCCGACCACGCCGCCGCCCACGTCGACCCCGCCGACGACCCCGCCGCCCACCACCACCCCGCCGGGCGGCGACACCTGCCCCACGAAGCCCCGGCCGTCCGGCAAGGTCCTGCAGGGCTACTGGGAGAACTGGGACGGCGCCGCGAACGGCGTCCACCCCGGCATGGGCTGGGTGCCCATCACGGACAGCCGGATCGCCGCGCACGGCTACAACGTCATCAACGCCGCCTTCCCGGTGATCCTCTCGGACGGCACCGTCCTGTGGCAGGACGGCATGGACGCCGGCGTCAAGGTCTCGACCCCCGCCGAGATGTGCCGGGCCAAGGCCGCCGGGGCGACCGTCCTGATGTCGATCGGCGGTGCCGCCGCCGGCATCGACCTGAGCTCCGGCGCCGTCGCCGACCGGTTCGTGGCGACCGTCGTCCCGATCCTCCAGAAGTACAACTTCGACGGGATCGACATCGACATCGAGACCGGCCTGTCCGGCAGCGGCAGCATCGGCACGCTGTCCGCGTCCCAGGCCAACCTGGTGCGCATCATCGACGGCGTGCTGGCCCGGATGCCCGCGGGCTTCGGCCTGACGATGGCCCCCGAGACCGCGTACGTCACCGGCGGCAGCGTCACCTACGGCTCGATCTGGGGCGCCTACCTGCCGATCATCAAGAAGTACGCCGACAACGGGCAGCTGTGGTGGCTGAACATGCAGTACTACAACGGCAGCATGTACGGCTGCTCCGGCGACTCCTACCAGGCCGGCACCGTCCAGGGCTTCACCGTGCAGACCACGTGCCTGAACAACGGCCTGACCATCCAGGGCACCACCGTCAAGGTGCCCTACGACAAGCAGGTGCCCGGCCTGCCGGCCCAGCCCGGCGCGGGCGGCGGCTACCTGGACCCGGGCCTGGTCGGGCAGGCGTGGAACGCCTTCGGCGGTTCACTGAAGGGGCTGATGACCTGGTCGGTCAACTGGGACGGCTCCAAGGGCTGGACCTTCGGCGACAACGTCCGCTCCCTGCAACGTCGTTGAGCACCCGCTGACCGAACGGGACGGGCCGCCCCGGCCACCGGTGCTCCGAGGTGGCCGGGGCAGCCCGCCCCGGAGCGGCGCCGCCGGTTGTTCGGCGTTTTGTTCAATGACCGAGGGCCGAACCAGAACAACCCCGGTGCGCTACACCAGTAGCGCACGCCACACCCGTGCCGTGCGTGGGGCCAGGGCCGCAACAGCGCCGAACGCCGGGAGAGTCCACCAGATGACGACGCTCTGCATCGCGAACAACCGCACCGAGGAGATGGTCGGGGACCTCACCGGGATGACGCCGCTGGAGCAGCGGTTCGCCGGGTGCGGGGCGCAGCGGATGCTCTGGTGGGCCGAGGACGGCGACGTCCTGGTGCTGCCCTGGGGTCCGGACCCGGAGTACCTGGCGTACGTCACCGGGCTGACCGGCGTACGGGCCGACAGCCTGACCTTCGTGGTGCCGCCGCCGGGCGCCGAGGGCGACCAGATGCTCACCACCGACCGCCTGGCGGACCCGGGCTTCCGGGCGGAGCTGCGCCGCGTCCTGGACGGCCGCACCGTCGAGGAGGTGCTGGCGATCTCGCCGAACGGTGCGGTGGCCGACCTGGCGGCCGCGCTCGGCCTCGCGCACGCCATGCCCGGTCAGCCCTTCGCGGCCCAGGGCGGCAACGCGCTGGTCAACAGCAAGGCCGGGTTCCGGGCGGTGGCCGCCGGTACCGGGGTGCCGATCCCGCCCGGGCGGGTGGCCGGCTCGCCCGCGGAGGTCGAGGCGGCCGTCGAGGACCTGCTGGCGCAGGGGCACAGCGTGATGGTGAAGGTCGAGTTCCAGGCGGGCGGGTTCGGCAACGAGGTCCTCTCCCGGGACGAGCGGGTGGAGGTGGCGGCCGGTGCCGAACGGGTCGTCCCGCTGCCGGACCGGGCGGCGGTGGCCGCGTACGTGGCCGAGCGGTGGACCTGGCTGACCGGCGGCCGCGGCCAACGGGTCGTGGTGGAGCGGTACTTCACCGACTCCGCGGCGCTGTACGCCCAGTTCCTGGTCGACGACGCGGCCGTGGTGCTCTCCGGCTGCGGCGAGATGGTCATGCAGCCGGTGGTGATCGGGGAGATCACCCCGCCGGTCACCCCGGACGCCGACGTCCGGGCCGAACTCGTCGCGCAGGGAGCCCGGTTGTGCGAGGCGCTGCGGGTGATCGGCTACCGCGGCACGGTCAGCGCGGACGCCGTGCTGACCCCCAAGGGCGAGATCTACTTCCACGAGACCAACGGGCGGCTCACCGGCTCCAGCCACCTGCACGACGCCTTCTTCGGCCGCCTGCTGCGCGAGGAGCACCGCGGCTCGCGCTACATCCTGGAGCTCGCCGGCCTCAAGGTGCCCTCCTTCGCGGCGGCCGTGACGGCGATCGCCGACGCCGGGCTGGCCTTCGACCCGCGGACCGGCACCGGCGTGGTCTACAGCTGCGACTTCGCGCCCGCCGACGGCTCGGTGATGTACTGCGTGCTCGCCGAGACCCCGGAAGCCACCCGTGCCCTGGAGGCCCGGCTGCTCGCGCTCTTCGCCGGATGAGACCGCAAGTGATGAGACCGGAGGCGGCCGTGGGCGGGATGCGTGCGACGGTGATCCACCGCTACGGCGGGCCGGAGGAGTTCCGCACCGAGACGGTGCCGGAACCGGTGGCCGGGCCGGGCCAGGTGCTGATCGACGTCACCCTGGCCGGGCTCAACTACGCCGACCTGCACTGCCGCACCGGCGAGTACGCGCGCTACCCGCTGCCGGCGGTGCTCGGCGCCGACGTGGTCGGGCGGCGGCGCGGGGACGGGCGGCGGGTCGCCGCGCTGCTGCGCGCCGGGGGCGGGTACGCCGGGGTGGCCCGCGCCGAGGCGGCGCACACGGTGGAGGTGCCGGACGGCGTCGGCGACGAGCAGGCGCTCGCACTGCTGGAACAGGGCGCGACGGCGTACGGCGCGCTGACCCTGGCCGGGCGGCTGCGGCCGGGCGAGAACGTCGCGGTGACCTCCGCCGCCGGCGGGGTCGGGCACCTGGCGGTGCAGCTGGCCCGGGAGTTGGGCGCGGGGCGGGTGACCGCGCTGGCCTCGACGCCGGAGAAGCGGGCGTTCGCCCGCTCGCTGGGTGCCGATGCGGCCCTCGACCCGGCGGAGCCCGACCTGGCCGAGCGGCTGGCGCGGTCGGGCGGGGTGGACCTGTTCGTGGACCTGGTCGGCGGCCCGGTGCTGCGCGCCGGGCTGGCCGCACTGGCGCCGTTCGGGCGGCTGCTGTCGGTCGGGGCCCGGGGCGGGCCGGAGGAGAGCTTCTCGGTGGACGAGCTGGCCGACCGCTCGGCGGGGCTGGCGGCCTTCTGGCTCCAGCACGTCCTGGCCGACCGGGTGCTGTTCACCGGCATCGCCGAGCAGCTGTTCCGGCTCGCCGCCGAGCGACGTCTGGTGGCGCGGATCGACCGGACCGTACCGCTGTCCGGGATCGCCGCGGCGCACCGGGCGCTGGCCGCGCGGGAGACCATGGGCAAGGTGCTGGTGGACGTCCGCCGCGAGGACTGAGCCGCGGCGCGCGCCGGGCCCGACAGCGCACTGTCGGGCCCGGGGCGCGGCCGGCTCCCCGGGGCGGCCGGTACCCGCAGGCGGCCGGTTCCCCGCGGGGACGGTCAGTACCCGGCGACCTCGTCCAGGCCGTGGCCGCGCAGCGGGACGAGGAAGCTGCGTTCGAAGACCACCACGACCTCGCCGGTGGACTTCGTCCCGGTGGTCCGGCAGCTCACGATGCCCTGCCCCTCGCGGCTCTTGGACAGCCGCTTGGCGAGGGTCTCGGTCTCCGCGTAGAGGGTGTCGCCGGTGAACACCGGGTGGGTCATCCGGATGTTCTCCCAGCCCAGGTTGGCGATGGTGCGCCCGCTCGTCGAGCGGGCGGTCATCCCGCCGACGATGCTGAGCGTCACCAGGCTGGAGACGATCGGCCGCCCCCAGGGGGTGTGCGCGCTGTAGGCGGCGTCGATGTGCAGCGGGGCGTCGTTCATGCTCAGCATGCTCATCAGCACGTTGTCGAGCTCGGTGACGGTCCGCCCGGGGCGGTGCTCGACCACCTCGCCGACCTCGAACTCCTCGTAGTAGCGCCCGACCACCTCGCGGTAGCGGCGCTCGCCGATCCGCCGGTAGCCGGCGGGCTCGGTTGCGTCCATGGCGACTGCCCCCAAGTCCTAGAGATCGGCGGTGAGTTCCTTGACGTGGCCGGCGAACTCGCGGATCAGCCGCTCGTCCATGTCGGCGCGCATCATCAGCCGGAGGCCGGCCTCGCCCTTGGGTACGATCGGGAAGAACACCGCGGAGCTGTAGAAGCCGCGCTCGAAGAGCTGGGCGGACAGCTTGACCGCCCGCTCGGCGTCGCCGACGTCGACCCGGCGCACCGGCAGGCCGTTGCCCGCGAAGGTGGTCGGCAGCAGCTCGTCGAAGAGGTCGATGTTGCGGTTCAACTTCGCCTGGAGGTCGGCCAGTTCGGGTGACCGATGGATGGCGGCGCTGCCCAGCGAGGCGCCGACCAGCGGCAGCGCGACGTTCTGCGACCAGCCGACCGGGCCGGCGTGCCGGTGCAGGAACTCGAACTGCTCGCGGTTGCCGAGCATCGCGACGCCGCCGCCGGTGCCGAAGCCCTTGCCGAGGCTGGCGACGATGACGGTCAGCGGGTTCATCTGCAGCCGGGAGCGGACGAAGCCCTCGCCGCGCTCGCCCATGATGGACAGCGAATGGGAGTCGTCGATGTAGAGGAACAGCCCGTAGCGGTCCTGGAGTTCGAGCAGGCCGTCGAGGGCCGCCGCGCCGCCCATCGAGTACGCGCCGTCGGCCACGTAGGCGACCCGCGGGTACTTGCGGCAGATGTCCTCCAGGTAGTTCAGGTCGTTGTGCGGGCAGGTCAGCACCAGCGACTCGTCGGCGCAGATCGGCTTCACGTACGCCATGCAGAAGTGGCAGAAGCGGTCGAAGACCATCACCCGGGGCCCGCCGCCGCTCCGACAGTCGCCGTCCAGGTGGCCGGAGGCGATCAGCGGCAGGATGCCGGCGGTGAGCGCCGTGCAGGACGCGCCGGGCAGGATGTGCGCGCCGAACAGCTCGCCCAGCTCCTCCTCCAGGCGCACCAGCAGGTTGTGCCGGATCCGGGTGGTCGAGGTGACCAGCCAGGTGCTGCGGGACTCGGCCAGCGCGTCCACCGCGGCGGCCGCGACCGACGGGTGGTTGTTCAGGCCCAGGTACGCGCAGGAGACCATGTTGGCGAACTCGTGGCCGGTCTCGCGGACGATCAGCCGGTTGTTGGACTCCGAGTCCACCGTGATGCCGATCAGGCCGTTGGCGGCGGCGGCCTGCCAGACCGGGTCGGCGCTGGCCAGCATGGCCTCGGCGTTGCGGTACCGGCGCGGGCCGAGGATGGGTTCTTCGGTCATCGTCACTTCTCCGTCGCGTGGTTCGGGGTGTCGGTGGGCGCGTGGCCCGGGGGCGGGCCCTGCCGGTCGCCCTGGGGGTGCTGCGGTCCGGCCGACCGGGGCGAATCCGGGGGCTGGCGCGAATGCGGGGGCCGGGGCGATCCGGCGGGTTCCGGCGGGCCGTCGGGCCTCGGCGGGTCGAACTGCTCGATCAGGCGCTGCGAGGCCTCGAAGAACGGCATGCCGACCATCACCCCGTCCACCACGGTGACCGAGCGGCCGTTCTCCAGACCCGCCGCTACCACCCGGCGGGCGCGTGCCAGCAGCTCCTCGTCCGGGCTGAACGTCTCGTTGATCAGCGCGAGTTGGCGCGGGTGGACGGCGATCTTGCCGCTGAACCCGAAGTCCCGGGCGAGCCCGGCCTCGCGGCGCAGCCCGGCGAGGTCGGTGACCTCGAAGAACGGCGCGTCCATCGCCTCCACCCCCGCGGCGCGGGCGCTGTTGACCACCCGGGCGCGGGCGTGGGCCAGCGCGTCCCAGGAGAGCCTGGCCCCCACCGCGAAGGCGTAGTCGGCCGAGCCGAAGACCAGCCCGCGCAGCCGGTGCCCGGCAGCCGCGATGGCCGGCGCGTGCTCGATACCCAGCGGCGTCTCCACGACGGCCAGGAACTCCGTCTCCGGGCAGTCCCGGCCGAGCGCCCCGGCGGCGATCTCGATGTCGCGGGGCGACTCCGCCATCGGGACCAGTACGAGGTCCGGCTTGACGCGGTACCGGGTGATGGCGATCAGGTCGCGCAGACCGTCCGGGCCGGACAGCGTGTTGATGCGCACCGCGCTGCGCGCGAGCTTGGTCGACGGCAGCGCGAAGAACTCCTCGGCGAGCCGGCGGGCCTCCTCCTTTCGGGCGGGTGGGACCGAATCCTCCAGATCGACCATGGCGATATCGGCCCCGGACTGGTGGCTCTTGGTGTACCGCTCCACCGCCATCGCGGGTGTGGACAGTAGGGAACGGCAGTACCGCGTGAACTTCATGGATGTCTCCGAAGTCAGCGAAGGCTGCGGGTCCCGGTTCTATCCCACCGGCTTTGTTCGGCGCCGTGCGGCTGGACATTGAACATCAACTCGGAACAACCGACCCGCACGCACCATTGTTTGACGCCAACCGTCCTGTGCATGATGAATCACCGGGGGATGGACACGAGCCGCGTGCGACGCGCGTGGACACGTGAGCACAGGTTCAGGACACCACTTCACCGAAGAAGGGGGACGTCGTGCCGCGTCGGGAAAGTCCTCTGGACCCCGGGGACGCGCCGCTGCTGCGGTTCGCAGGCGACCTGCGGGCCCTGCGGGAACGCGCCGGAAGTCCGCCGTACCGTCAACTCGCCGTCCGGGCGCACTGTTCGGCCGCCAGTCTGTCGGTGGCCGCGGGAGGCCGGCGGCTGCCCAGTCTCGCCGTCACCCTCGCCTATGTGCAGGCCTGCGACGGGGACGTGCGGGAGTGGCGGCACCGGTGGCAGTTACTGGCCGCCGAGCTGGCCGCCGAGGCCGCCTCCCGGCGGCGCGCCCAGGACGCCGGGCGCGCCCCCTACCCCGGCGCGGCGGCGTTCGAGGCGGTCGACGCCGAGCGGTTCTTCGGCCGCGAGGCGCTGCTGGACCGGCTGGTCGCCCTGCTGGCCGATCGGCGTCTGGTGATCGTGGCCGGGCCGTCCGGGGCGGGCAAGTCCTCGCTGGTCAGAGCCGGTCTGCTGGCCCGGCTGGGCGGCTCGCCCGCGGTCGGCGCGGCAGTCGGTGCGGCGGCCGGGCGGGGCGGGGCCGGCGGGCGGTCCGGGGCCCGGGGCGGCCCGGGGCGGGCCACGGCCTCCGGCGGCGGTGTCCCGGTGGCGCTGCTGACGCCCGGCGAACGACCCATGGAGGCGTACGCGCTCGCGCTCGCCCGGCTCGGGCAGCGAGCCGGGGAGGCGAGGCGCGACGCGTCCGGACCGACGGCCGGCGACCCGGTGCTCGTGGTGGACCAGGGCGAGCAACTGCTGACCCGCTGCCGGGACTCCGCCGAGCGGGCGCGCTTCCTGGACGCCCTGGTGGCGACGGCCGCGGGCGGTCCGGTCGAGGCCTGGGCCGGGCTGCCGGTGCCGGCCCCGGCCCGCTGCCGGGTGGTGCTGGTGGTCCGCTCGGACCAGAGCGGGCCGCTGCTCGCCGGGCACCCCGGGCTGGCCGACGCCGGGCGTCTCGGCGTGCTGGCGGTGGGGCGCCCGGCGCCGGACGACCTGCGGCGGGCGATCACCGAACCGGCGCTGCGCTCCGGCTGCACCGTCGAGGGCGCCCTGCTGGCCGTCCTCATCTCGACCGCCGCCCAACAGCCGGGCGCGCTCCCGCTGTTGTCCGCGGCGCTGCTGGAGACCTGGCGGCGGCGCAGCGGCAACGCGCTCACCCTGGCCGGATTCCAGGCCACGGGAGGCTTCGAGGGCGCGCTGGCCCGGACGGCGGAGTCGCTGTACAACGGGCTGGAGGCGGCCGACCGGGCGCGGGCGCGGGCGGTGTTCCTGCGGCTCGGCGGGGAGCTGCTGGGCGGGGAGTTGCCCGGGTCCGGAGCGGGCGCGGGCGCGATGGCGCTGGACGACGGGCCGGCGTCCTGCGGCGAGCTGGTGCCGGGCGGTGACGAGGGCACCCGCAAGCCGGTCCGGCGGGCCGAGTTCGACGATCCCGGTGTGCCGGAGGTGCTGGAACGGCTGGTCCGGGCACGGCTGGTGGTGGTGGACCGGGACACCGTCGAGCTGTCCCACCACGCCCTCCCGCAGGCCTGGCCGAGACTGCGCGGGTGGCTGGCGGAGGGACAGGAGGCGCTGGGGGAGCAGCGTCGGCTGACCGCGGCCGCGCGCGGCTGGGCGGCTGCCGACCGGGATCCGGAACTGCTCTACCGCGGCGTCCGGTTGGAGGAGCTCAGACGGCGGGTGGCGGCCGGTGAGCTGGCCGCGGCCGGGGTCGAGCGGGCCTTCCTGGCGGCCTCGGAGCGGGCGGCCGCCGCCGACCGGCGCCGGGCGCAGCGGCAGAACCTGGCGGTGGCGTCGGTCGCCGCGGCGGGCGGGGCGCTGCTGGCCCTGGCCGGCGGGAGCCGGATCCGCCGGGCGTGGCGGTGGTGAGCGCCGGGCGGCGGGAGGGGACGGCCGGGTGGGTCCTGGCCGTAAGCCGAGCGTTGATCGGCTCCGGGGCAAGGGAGTTGAACAACGGGCGGATCGGTCGGAGGTTCGTCGGGGCGGCGTGTGCGGTGCCGATCACGGTCCTTGCGCCGCCGTCTTCCGGCCGGGTAGCTTGACCGTCGATCCCGGCCCGTCGAAAGGCGAATTCGGCTGCCCGGCCGGTGATTTCCCGTAGGCCGCGCTCGACCGGAGACAGTCCGGCGGTCCATCCGTACCGATGTCCATGGCCGGTTCCGCGCAGCCCGGGGGCCTCGCTCCGCGGTGCCCGTCCCTAAATCCCGTGTCAAGGGGGAGTCATGTCCAATTCGGCCCGTCCGGTCCACAGCTGGGACGAGTTCACCACACTGCGGGAGGTCGTGGTCGGCAGCGCTGTCGGCGCCCGGCTGCCCGAGCAGACCGAGCCGTCCTCGTGGCTGTCCTGCTTCCCGAAGACCAGCGCCGCCGACCTCGCCTCGATCGAGGTCGGGCCCTACTCGCAGCAGGTCGTGGAGGAGACCGAGGAGGACCTGGACGCGCTGGTGGCCACCCTGCGCGGCCTCGGCGTCACCGTCCACCAGCCCGAGGCGGTCGACCACGCGGCCGAGTTCGCCTCGCCGCTCTGGAAGGCCGACGGCGGTTTCCACTCCTACTGCCCGCGGGACCTGACCCTGGTGGTCGGCGAGACGGTGATCGAGGTGGCGAGCCCGATGCGGCAGCGCTACTTCGAGGTCTTCGGGCTGCGCGGACTCTTCCAGGACTACCTGCGCCGCGGCGCCCGCTGGCTGGCCGCCCCCCGGCCGCAGTTGAGCGACGAGCTCTTCGAGTACGACGCGGACGGGCTCCCGCTGCTGGGCGAGGCCGAGCCGGTCTTCGACGCCGCGAACGTGCTGCGGCTCGGCCGGGACGTGTTCTACCAGGTCTCCCGCAGCGGCAACGAACTCGGCCTGCAGTGGCTCGAATCCACCCTCGGCCTGCTCGGCGACGGCGGCCTGCGGCTGCACCCGCTGCGCGACATCTACGGCTACACCCACATCGACAGCACCATCGCGCTGCTGCGGCCGGGGCTGGTGCTGCTCAACCCGGAGCGGATCAGCCCGGAGACCGTCCCGGAGCCGCTGCGCGGCTGGGACGTCCTGTGGTGCCCGCCGGCCGAGCCCACCGGGGACACGCCCGAGCACGCGCTCAGCGAGAGCTGGATCAGCATGAACCTGCTGATGGTCTCCCCGGACACGGCGATCGTCGAGTCCGGCCAGGAGAGCCTGATCAAGCTGCTGGAGCACTCCGGGATCACCGTCCTGCCGCACCGGCTGCGGCACTCCCGGGTGCTCGGCGGCGGCTTCCACTGCGTCACCCTGGACATCCGGCGTGACGGCGGGCTGGAGGACTACCTGTCCTGACCCCGTTCGGGGAGCGGCCCGACCGGCGGCCGTGCGCCGCCGGCCGGGCCCGCCGTCACACCGTCAGTTCGCGTTCTTCCCCGGTGTGTTCGCCTGCCAGGTGCGGCCGACGGAGCGCAGCAGGGCGGGGTACACCAGGAGGTGCCGGAAGGGCTTGATGGCGGCCATGTAGAGCGTGCCGAGCACCCCGTTCGGCTTCACCAGGACGGCCATCCGGCCGCGGTGGCCGACCGGTCCGTCCGGCACCCAGCCGAGGTGCAGCACCGCGTGCACGGTCCGGTTGGCCAGCTCGGCGGCCCACTCGTCGTCCAGCCGGTAGAGGGAGGCGAACCCGGACGTGCCGAGGTCCGGGCCGCGCCGGCCGTCCCGGAGGTCCGCCGGGAGGCGGTCGCGCAGGGTCGGCGGCCGGGTGCCGGGGCGCGGCTCGTCCCAGTGGAACAGGGCGCCGAGCCGGTGGCGGACGGCGAAGAGCGCCCGCGAGGCCGCGCTGTCGCCGAGCATCCCGCCGGTCATTCCCTCGGCGAACTGGCGCACCAGCCGGTCGAAGTCGTCCGGTCCGCCGGGGGTGGGCAGGTCCCAGACGTCCTCGACCGTGAAGTCGTGGGCGATCCCGTGGATCCGCCAGGGCAGGTCGGTGTGCGCGGTTCGGGGAAGTCTCACGGCCGGACCCCAATCTATACGGTGGCGTATAGATCCAGCATAGGGCCATTTATACGCTGCCGTATACTCGCCCTCGACGCGAGGAGGAGCACGGCATGGGCGCGATCCGCACGCCGCGGGAGAAGTGGATCGAGGAGGGCCTGCGGGCGCTCGTCGCGGGCGGCCCCGAAGCCGTCCGGGTGGAGGTCCTCGCGCAGTCCCTCGGCGTCACCAAGGGCGGCTTCTACGGGTACTTCCGCAACCGGGACGCACTCCTCTCCGAGATGCTCGACACCTGGGAGTACGAAGTCGCCGAGGGCGTGATCGAGGAGGTCGAGCGCGGCGGGGGCGACGCCAGGGCGCGGCTCCACCGGCTGTTCGCGGTCGTCGCCGCCTCCGAGGGGCCGGTCCGGGGCACCACCGCCGACCTGGCGGTCCGCGAGTGGGCCCGCCGGGACGCGGCCGTCGCCGAGCGCCTGCGGCGGGTGGACAACCGCCGCATGGCGTACCTCCGTTCCCTCTACTCCTCCTTCTGCCCCGACGAGGAGGAGGTCGAGGCCCGCTGCCTGATGACCGTGACCCTGCGCATCGGCGGCCACCTGCACGCCGCCGACGACGGCCCGTACGCCCGGGCGGACGTGGAGGCGCGGATCCTGCGGCGGCTGCTGGAGTAGCCCGCCGCCGGACGGACCGCGCGGCGACGGGAACGGGACGCCCGGCCCGGCCGGCCCCCCGCTCCCGCGCTGCGCCGCGGTCCCGCTCAGCCCAGCAGGAGGAACTTGGTGGACGGGACGCCCTGGTAGAAGCTGCAGTCGGTGTTCTGGGTGGTCGTGCTGTACGTGAAGCCCTTGGGGACGTCACAGGCCCAGAGGCCGTTCACCGGCGTGCGGAGGTGGAAGGCGTTGGACTGCACGCCCTGCTGGAGGCTGCAGGACAGGCCCCAGGTGATCCGGTCGTAGGTGAACGCCGGGGTGCCGACGCAGGCCGTGAGGCCGTCGACCGGCGTGCGCAGGTGGTACTGGTTGGACTGGACGCCGCTCTGCTGGCTGCAGGCGAGCCCCCAGGTGATCTGGTCGTAGACGAATCCGGGCGCGCTGACACAGGCCGTCAGGCCGTCGACGGGGGTGCGCAGGTGGAACTGCGGCGAGTTCCAGCTCCCGCCGCCGCTGCAGGAGCGGTTCATCGACACCTGGTCGTAGACGTACCCGGACGGGACGGTGCAGGCCCAGGCGCCGTCCAGCCCGGTGGTGGCGGCGCTCGCGGGGGTGGTCCCGGCCGTGCCGGGGAGCAGCAGGGCGAGGGCGGCGGCCAGTGCGCCGGACAGGAGGCGTGCGGGGCGGATGCGTGCGGCAGTCGACATGGCTCTCCCAGGATGGTGGCCGGAAGGGGCGTGGGACGGGGGCGCGGTGCGCGGAGTGCCGGGCGGGCAACGGGAGTTGCGGCCCGGCGTCGGTTCTAGCACGGTGGTGTCGCGCCGACGTCGTGCCGTCCTCGTGCCCGCATCGTGGCCGCGTCGTGCCTGCATCGTGCCCGGGTCGTGCCCGCTTCGTGATCCGGCGGGGGCCGATCCGGTCCGGGGCTCGGGCCGCTCGTCGGCTCGACCGGACGCGTCGGCGAGGTCACCGGATGCCAAGGTGTGCAGCGCGGTAGCGTTGAGTGGACATGGCATGTACGCTGCGTATCGCTGGTTGAACACCATGCGGGCCTGGTTGCCACTCCGTGGGGGGAGTCGCATCCAGGCCCGGGCGCCGGCCAAGGGCCCGGCCGTTGCTCGTGGGGGAGCGTCGGCTGGGCCCGTCGGTGGGCTGTCCTCGTTATGCCCGGCCGGACGGTGTTTCAGTCATGACAATCCGTCGGAGTCTTCGCGGCGGGGTCCGGCGGCCCGCCGCCGGCCGCTGACGACCGGGGCCCGCGCGGGCCGGCTCAGCCGAGGCCGAACCAGCCGAGGACGGTCTGGACGAGCAGGATCGTCGACATGGCGGCCACGCCGACGACCACGGCGGTGGCCGCGATGCGGTAGCGCGGACCGTTGGCGGCCTCGCCGAGGACGGCCCGGCGGTTGGTCAGCACGAGCAGGTAGACCAGGACGATCGGGCTGATCAGACCCTGCAGCACCTGGGTGCCGATCAGCAGCTGGATGACGTCCACCGGGGTCAGCGCGACCACGGCGCCCAGGGCGATCTGGGCGGTGAACACCCCGAGGAACAGCGGCGCGTCGCGGAAGCTGCGGGAGACCGAGCGCTCGACGCCGGCCGCCTCGCCGACGGCGTAGCTCGCCGAGAGCGGCACCACGGCGCCGGCCAGGGCGGAGGCCCCGATCAGACCGAAGGCGAACAGCAGCTCGGCGCCGTGCCCGGCGACCGGCTTCAGGGCCTCGGCGGCCTGCGCGGCGGACTCCAGGGGGCCGCTGCCGCCGATCGCCGAGGCGGTGGCGATGATGATGGTCAGGCTGATCACGCAGGCGAACACGGCGCCGAGCACGGCGTCGGCCCGGATCAGCTTGTAGTCGGCGGGCTTGGCACCGCGGTCGACGACTCCGGCGGCGGCGTAGAACTGCATGTAGGGGCTGACGGTGGTGCCGATCAGCGCGACGGCCAGCAGGATGAAGTCCTTGCCGGGCTCCAGGTGCGGGACGACCAGGTGCTCGCCCACCCGCCCCCAGTCGGGGCTGCCGAGCACCATGGCGACGGGGTAGGCGAAGAACGCCAGCGACATGATCAGGAAGATGCGCTCGGCCCACTTGTAGGAGCCGAACAGCACCAGCGACCAGAGCAGCACGGCGGCCGGCGGGACGACCGCCCACTTGGGCACGCCGAGCAGCTCGAACGCCGCGCCGATCCCGGCGAACTCGCTGACCACCAGGCCGGTGTTGGCCAGCAGCAGGCAGAACACCGCCAGGGCGGTCAGGCGCAGGCTGAACTGCTCGCGGATCAGCGCGCCCAGCCCCTTGCCGGTGTGGGCGCCGAGGCGGACCGCCATCTCCTGCACCATCACCAGGGCGACGGTGACCAGCACCATGAAGAACAGCGTGCCGTACGTGAACTGGGAGCCGGCGCTGGCGTACGTCGCGATGCCGGCGGCGTCGTTGCCCGCGTTGGCGGCGACCAGGCCGGGGCCGGCGATCATCGCGACGGCGGCCAGCCGGCGGATGCCCCGGCGGCGGGCCGGGGCGGACGGCGCCGGGGTGGACGGCGCTGGGGCCGGGTGCGCGCCGTCCGGGCGGGTGCCGGACTCGGCGCGCTTGCCGCCGTCCGGTCGGGTGTCGAGGTCGCGGGTCACTTGAGGAGCCTCCGGAAGTGCAGGCGCCCGCGCTCGGGCAGCAGCGTGTCGAGGATGTCGTCGGCCAGCACGCGGCCGAGCGGGCGGCCGGTGTGGTCGACCACCAGCAGCGAGGTGGCCCGGGCCGCGATCAGGCGATCGGCGGCCTCGGCGAGCCGGGTGTCGGGCGGGACGGTCACCGGCGGGCCGAACTGGGCCAGCCAGGCCACCAGATCGGCGACCACCGTGGTGTCCTCGGCGACGGCCAGGTCGAACAGGGGGAGGTCGCCGAGCAGCCGGCCGTCGTCGTCCAGCACGGCCACCGCGTCGATGTCGGTGCGGTGGTCGGCCTGCGCGGCGAGCTCCGCCCGTACCCGGGCGACGGTGTGCGCGGGGCGGGCGGTGACCAGCAGGGTGGTCATCGCGCCGCCCGCGGTGCCCTCGCGGTGGGTGAGCAGGGCGCGCAGCTCGGCGGCCCCGGGGGCGGTCATCCGGGCGAGCAGGTTCTCGCGCTCGCCGGGGTCGAGGTCGCGCAGGGCGTCGGCGGCCTCGTCGGGCTCCATCTCGTCGACCAGCCGGGCGGCGTGCTCGGGCGGGGCCTCGCGGAGCAGGTTCTCCAGCTCGGCCGGCTCCATCTCCTCCAGGGCGTCCGCGGCCTGCTCGGGCTCCAACCAGCCGAGCAGCTGCTGGCGTTCGTGGCGGCCGAGGTCCTCCAGGATGTCGGCGAGGTCGGCCGGGCGCAGCCGGTGCAGCGCGGAACGGGAGGCGCGCAGCCGCACCTCGGCGGGCCCGTGGGTGGCCTGCTCGCCGAACGGTGCGACGGACTGCCAGTCAAGGACGCGTTCCGGGGTCGGGCGGATCTGCCAGCGGCGCGGGCCGAGGCGGCGCAGCAGGGTGGGCAGGGAGACGTCGACGCCGACCAGGACGGTGCGGGCCGCCAGCGGGGCCAGGTAGAGGTCGGCGGCGCGGGTGACCTGCACGCCGTCGACGTCGACGAGTTGATGGTCCAGCACGTCGCGGGCGAGCAGCACCTCACCGGGCCTGCGGTTGAACTCGCGGAGGTCCACCCGGGCGGTGCGCAGCCGTACCCGGCCGGTCAGGATCCGGTCGACGGCGTCGGCGGCGATGAAGGCGCGGCGGCGGCCTATCCGGATGATCAGGCCGGTGACGGGCGGGTACGGCTCCGGCCCGTAGAGCCGGGCGACCACGTCGACGACCCGGCCCATCTCCTCGCCGGCCTGGTTGGCGACCGGGCCGCCGATCAGCCCGGCGAGCGAGACCAGGGAGGAGCGCACGGCCCGGGACACCGTGGTGCGGTGCTCGGCGTCGACCGTGCGGTCGCGCAGCCGGGCCGTGGCGGACGCGAACAGGGTGGTGGCAGCCACGAGGAAAGACCCCCTCGCCCCGGACGGTTCGGGGCATGCGGGCCGCCCGACGGCACGCCACCGCGTGCCCCGACCGCGCGGGCGGTTCCGGGCGCACGCCGAGGCGTCCCGCGCGGGGCGGGACGGCAGGGCGGGGGCCGGACCGGTTCGGTCAGGGCAGGAGGGGGCGCCTCGGACGGCGGAAGGACGGCGAGGACAGCACGGGAATGGGCCGACTATGGCCAGGACTTCCGTCCATCACGCCTCCCTCCCGATCTCGGCCGCGCATCGGCGTCGCGGCGGCACGGCAGGGGGAGACCGGCGTCACCACCGGGTGCACCCCCACTCGTCAGAGCTTTGGCACTCCACGGCGTGTCCCTGGTCGCGAGCGACGGGAAGCCACTTGGGGTCACCCCTTGGGCCGGGGAGACCTGTCCTGATCCGGAGCGTCTCTCGACGGGTGGGATCAGTGGCCTGTGTCCGTGAAGACGCCTCACCGAACGAGGTGTCTGTATGAATCGGCCCCAGGATAGGCCCCCGCCGCGCGTCCGGCGAAACCCTTGACCGTAGCTTGACCCCGCACTGACCTGCGGGGGAGCCGCCGGGCGCAGCCCGGGGCCCGGTGCCGGACGGTTCCGTGCGCGGGCGCACCGGTCGGTGACGGGGTCTCATCATCCGGACGGGACGGGACGGGACGGACGGAGCGGACGGGCCCGACCGGTCGTCACCGTGCGACGGGGGTCTCCCGATTCCGTCACCGTCCTGTCACACCCGGGCGCCCGGGGAACCGGCACCGGAACGGCGGTGTGTACGGGGCAGGTGCCCGCACAGGGCCGGCACCGCTCCGTCTCCGTCCCTCGGGGGAACCATGCAGGACACGCAGTACCGGAAGCAGACCCGAAGAGCCGCGGTCGCCGTCGTCTCGGCCGCCACCGCCGCCCTGCTCGTCACGGCCTGCGGGCCGGGGAACGACGGATCCGGGCCGGCCGCGGCGCCGACCGCGGCAGCCACCGTGACGCAGACGGCGGCGGCCCCCGCCCCGACCGCGCCGAGCACCGCGCACCCGGCCCCCGGCAAGGGCGCCACGGCGTCCGGCGCTCCGGCCACCGGGACCGCGCCGGCCACCGCATCCCCGTCCGCCGGAACGGCCGCGGCCTGCGCGGCCACCGACCTGACGGTGGAGGCCCACCAGGCGAAGCAGCGCCCCAACGGAACCGGGGTGGGAGCGGCGATCGTCGCGTTCACCAACACCTCGGCGCACCCGTGCACGCTGCAGGGCTTCCCGACCGTCGCCGGGGCGGCCAACGGCTCCCCGGACCACAACGCCCCGCTCGCGGTGACCCACAGCGGTACCGCCACCCCGGTCCGGGTGGCCCCGGGCGGGAAGGCCTGGGTGAAGCTCACCTTCGTCCAGGTGCAGGGCGAGGGCGACGGCGGCTGCGACTCCGGGGCCACGCCGGTCGCCTACCCCACGCTCGTGGTGGGCCTGCCGGGCGGCGCGGGAGCGCACCAGGTGGCCCTGGACGACGGCCTCTTCGCCGAGTGCGACAACAAGGTGACCACCACCGCGCTGCTGGCCACCAGCCCGTCCTGACGGGACGTCCGCCGCGGCGGCCCCGACCGGCCGCCGCCGCAGCCCCACCGACCGACGCATGAGCCGCCCGGGCGTACGCCCCGGCGGCTCACGGCTTCGGCGGCTCACCCGGCGGTGAGGTCGGTCAGTGGGATGACAGCGGCGGGATCACGGCGGCGGGGTCGGGCGGTGCGGTCGGGCGGTGCGGTCAGGCCGTCGGCCGGGCCTCGGGGAGCGCCGGGATGTCGGCGACGCTGTCCAGCACGTAGGTGTGCGGGCGCCCCTCGAAGTCGTCGCGGCCGAGCTCCCCGGTCAGCACGCCGATGACCACGCCGGCCCCGGCGTTGGCGCCGGCCTCGACGTCGACGACGGTGTCGCCGGCGGCCAGCACCCGGCGGGTGTCGATCACCCCGGTCTTCTCCATCGCCCGGTGGATCATGTGCGGCGCCGGGCGCCCGCGCGGGACCTCGTCCGAGGTGACCACGGCGTCGAGGTTGCCGCCCTCGCCGGTGGACCAGCCCAGCGACTCCAGCAGCGGGTACGCGACGTCGTCGCTGAAGCCGGTGGTCAGGGCCACCTTGATGCCGCGTCGGCGCAGCTCGGCCAGGGCGTCCTCGACACCGGCGATGGCCTGCGGGGGAGTGGCCCGGTAGGCCTCGCGCAGGAACTCCGCGAAGGCGGCGTAGCCGTCCTCGACGAGCTCCGGGGTCGGGGTGCCCCCGCCTATGCGGACCAGGGCGGCGATGGCCTCGCGCTTGTCGGTGCCCATCCAGGTCTGGAGGTCGGCCTCGGTGACGGCCACTCCGGTGCGCTCGACGGCGGTGCGCAGCGCCCGGTAGACGGCACCCGCCTCGTTGATGGTCGTTCCGGCCATGTCCAGGACGGCGAGCTCGATCACGGTGTCAGTCCTCTTCGGTGCGGTAGCGGCCGATGACGGTTCGGCCTTCGATGGTGTTCTCGATGGTGAAGGTGGCCATGGCGGGCAGGTAGCGGTCGTCCGCGTCCTCCAGCGGCACGCCCCGGCTCGACGTGGTGAGCCGGCGGACGCGCAGCAGCGGGGCGCCGACGGCGACCCGGAGGAGTTCGGCGTCCTGCGGCTCGGCGGCGACGGCGTCGATGGTGTGCCGGGCGCGGTGCAGGTCGACCTCGCGGCGCAGCAGCTCGTCGTAGACGGATCCGCTGTCCGGGTCGAAGTCGAACAGGATGCGCCCGACCTCGTGGACGAAGGTGGATCGTTCCAGCATGGCCGGGACGTCGTCCAGCAGTCGCAGCCGGACCAGTTCGACGACGGGTGCGCCCTCGGCGAGGCCGAGCCGGGCGGCCGCCTCCGGGGTCGCCCGGCGGCGGGCCACCTCGACGGTGGTCTGCCCGGGCTCGCGGCCGATGGTGCGGGCCCACTGGGTGAAGGACAGGAAGGTGCCGAACGGCTGGGAGGGCGCCGTGCGGCGGGCGACGGGCGGCTTCCCGCGGCCGCCGACCAGACTGCCCTCGTGGCGCAGCATGGCCAGGGCCTGGCGGACCGGGCCGCGGGAGGTGCCGAACTCGGCGCAGAGCTGCGACTCGCTGGGCACCGGCAGGCCCTCGGGCCACTGGCCGGACTCGATGCGGCGTTGGAACTCGGCGCCGAGCCGTTGGTGGAGCGGAAGCTCGTCACTTGTCTTCACAAGTCGACTATGACACCCGATGGCGGAACTTCTCAAGGCGGGCCCACCTGCTCGTTTGTCCTGGTGAAGGGTTCTCGCCCGTGGTCGTCGCGCGGGTGAACAGACGGTAACTTGTACATACATGTCTTGACGGCGACGCCGACGACCCCGGAACCTGGAGCCATGAGCAGCAGCACCACACCCACGACCGCCCCCGCCTCCTCCCGTACGCACGCACCGGGCACGCCCGGCCGCAGCGACGTGGTGATCGTCGGCGCCGGCATCATCGGCCTCGCCCACGCCTTCGAGGCACTGAGCAACGGGCTGTCCGTCACCGTCGTCGACCGCGACCGGCAGCCCGTCGGCGCCTCGGTCCGCAACTTCGGCCACTGCTGCATCAGCGCCCAGGACGGCGACCTGCTCGCCCTCGCCCAGCGCTCCCGGCCCGGCTGGCTGCGCGCCGCCGAAACCGTCGGCATCTGGGCCGAGGAGGCCGGCACCCTGGTGGTGGCCCGGTCCGCGACCGAGGCGGCCGTCCTGGAGGAGCTGCGCGACGAGCGCGGCGGCGACGCCGTCGAGCTGCGCACCGCCGCCCGGACGGCCGCGCTGCTCGGCCGCGCGGACGATGCCGCCGGCGACCTGGTGGGCGGCGCGTTCCTGCCCGCCGACCTGCGCGTCAACCCGCGCGAGGCGGCGCCCGGCCTGGCCCGCTGGGTGGCCGAGCAGCCGCAGGGCCGGGTCCTGTGGGGCACCGCCGTCACCGGCGTCGAGCCCGGGACGGTCCACACCACGCGCGGGCCGGTCCACGGCGACCGCATCCTGATCTGCGTCGGCCACGACCTGGACTACCTGTTCCCCGACATCGCCGAGGACCACGGGATCCAGCGCTGCCGCCTCACCATGGCGCGGGCCGCCGCCCCGGCCGGGTTCCGCACCTCCTCCGCGGTGCTGACGGCCACCTCGATGCTCCGCTACGACGCCTTCACCTCCCGCCCCTCGGCCGCCCTGCTGCGGGAGGAGGTCCTGGGCCACAGCCGCGAACTGCTGGACATCGGCGCCAACGTGATGTTCACCCGACTCCCGGACGGCACGGTCCTGGTCGGCGACTCGCACCACTACGACGCCACCACCACGCCGTTCGTCGACGAGCGCACCCACGAGCTGCTGACCGACGCGGTCGCCCGGGTGCTGGGCGTGGAGCGCCTGCGGGTCCTCGAACGCTGGCAGGGCGTCTACGCCAGCAGCCCCCGCGGGCCCCTGCTGGTGCGCGACCTGGCCCCGGGGGTGCGCGCCATCTCCGTCACCTCGGGCATCGGCATGACGCTGTCCTTCGGCCTCGCGGCCGCCACCTTCGACGGCACCCTCGCCCCGACGGCCTGATCGCCGGCCGGTCACGCCGGCTGGTCGCGTCGGCGGATCGACGCGCCTGATCGCGCCGTCCGATCGACCCGCCCGGTGGCACCCGCCACCGGGCGGAGCCGTTCCCCGGCGCCCCCCGCTGACAGTGCCGCATGGCACAGTTCGGCCCATGAACCTCACGACCACACCGCACAGTTGGGACCAGGCCGTCGCCCTCTTCGAGCGCCGCGGCCTGCCCCGCTCCTCCTACGAGAACCTCTACGAGGAGCAGTACGACGTCCACGCCGGCGCGCTGGCGATCGAGGGCCACCTCGACCTCGACGCGGCCGAGCCGGACGGCACCGGCTACATCGTCGACGGCGACCTCGACGTCACCGGCGCCGTGCTCAACACCGACGACGGCTGCCCCGCCCTGATCGTCCTCGGCGACCTCAGGGCGGCCGCCGTCTACCTGGAGGGCGACGCCAAACTCCTCGTCCGCGGCGACGTCCACGTCGAGGCCTTCGTCGGCAACATGACCGACAAGCTGGTGATGCTCCACGGGGACCTGCACGCCCGGGTCACGGTGCTGTCCGCCGA
This sequence comes from Kitasatospora sp. NPDC096140, assembly GCF_040303045.1. Classification (NCBI taxonomy): domain Bacteria; kingdom Bacillati; phylum Actinomycetota; class Actinomycetes; order Kitasatosporales; family Streptomycetaceae; genus Kitasatospora; species Kitasatospora sp. NPDC096140. Next base: position 123,545 of record NZ_JBEOUW010000018.1, on the reverse strand, counting down.
GTTCGCCCCCGACCTCGTCGCGGGCACCCTGCACGGCCCCGTCCTCGCACCGGCCTACCTCGCCGACTCCGCCGCCGAACCGCCCCGCCCCGCCGAGACGGTGCTGGTGCCCGAGGTCCTGGCCGGCGCCGACGACGATCCCGACGACCTGCGCGGCTTCGACGCGCCCGGCGTCCACGGCGGCCGGCTGCTCAGCCGCATCGAGTCCGGTCTGCCCGTCACCCTGGCGGGCTCCGGCTCCGGTTCCGGTGCCGCCCCGGTGGCCGAGCGGCCCGCGGCGGGCTGATCCCCGCGGCGGCCGGGTCCACCAGGGGGAGTTCAGGTTCGGGCCGGGGCACCGGGGGAGCCCCGGCGTGGTCCGGGGTCAGGGCCAACCGGTCGGCCGTGCACCCGCCGTGGCCGCGGCGGTCGCGATCGAGGCGCAGGCGCGCCGGACCGCCGCGGCCGCCCAGCCGGAGGGCAGCGGCCCCTGCGCCCCCAGGACGGCAGCCTGCCGCTGGAGTTCGCGGAGCGCGCCGCCCTGGGCGCTGGAGCGGCCCGCGGGCCCGGCGCAGCCGGAGGCGTCGGGCGGGTTGAGCCCACCCCCTTCGACCTGGTCCAATCGGGCCGTGAAGAGAACCGAGCGCCCCGAGGGCACACCCGTGGGCCGCCGGGTCGTGCTGGGCCTGCTGGGGCTGGGCGCGGCCGGTGTGGCGGCCGGCCCGTACCTCCAGCGCGCCCAGGACGCCGTCACCGCCTCGGACCCGACCGGGGTGACCGGGCTGCTGCCGGGCGGCGGCGTCTTCCGGTACTACTCCGTGGCCTCCTCGGTGCCGACCCGCACCGCGGAGACCTACACGCTGACGGTGGACGGCCTGGTGGAGCGCCCGACGAGCCACCGGCTCGCCGATCTGCAGGCGATGCCGCAGCAGCGGCTCGTCCGCGACGTCCAGTGCGTGACCGGCTGGCGCGTCCCGGACACGCCCTTCGAGGGGGTGCCGCTCGCGCACCTGCTGGACGCGGCCGGGGTGCGGCCCGGCGCGAGGGCGGTGTCGTTCAGCTGCTTCGACGGCACGTACACCGAGAGCCTCACCCTGGAGCAGGCCCGGCGGGACGACGTGCTGGTCGCGCTCAAGCTGCAGGACGCCCCGATCACGCACGCCCACGGCGGCCCGGTGCGGCTCTACGTCGCACCGATGTACTTCTACAAGTCCGCGAAGTGGCTCTCGGGCATCACCGTCACCGACGCGGTGCGCCCGGGCTACTGGGAGGGCAACGGCTACGACGTCGACGCCTGGGTCGGCCGGTCGAACGGGCGGGACGATGCGCCGACGAGCTGAGCTGGTCCTCCGTTTCACCCGCGCCGAGCGCTGGGTGCACCGCACGACCGCCGCCCTGATGCTGGTCTGCCTGGCGAGCGCGGCCTGCCTCTACCTGGCGCCGCTGGCCGAACTGGTGGGCCGCCGCCACCTGGTGGTGACCGTGCACGTCTGGTGCGGCCTGGCGCTGCCGGTGCCGCTGCTGCTCGGGCTCTCCTCCCGGGCGCTGCGCGCGGACGCGACCCGGCTGAGCCGCTTCACCCCGGCGGACCGGGCCTGGCTGCGCGCCGTGCGCAGGCGCGAACCGCAGCGCCCGGCGGGCAAGTTCAACGCCGGACAGAAGCTGTACGCGCAGTGGACGCTCGGATCGATGCTGGTGATCCTGGGCACCGGTCTGCTGATGTGGCTGACGCACCTGTCGCCGCCGGCCTGGCGGACCGGGGCGACCTTCGTCCACGACTGGTTCGCCCTGGCCATCGCCACCGTGGTCGCCGGGCACGTGCGGATGGCGATGGCGGACCGGGAGTCACGGCTGGGGATGCGGACCGGCCTGGTGGAGCGCGCGTGGGCGGAGCGGGAGCACCCGCAGTGGGAGTGCCGGCCGTCGGAGCGCCCGCAGCGGGAGCCCGCCGCTTCCTCCGAACACCCGTGACGAATCGACGAATCGACGAATCGACGGGGTGACGGGATGACGGAGTGACCGGGTGACGGCTCCGGCCTTCCGGACCCGGCCGCCAGGACGGCGGGAAATCGCCGTTCCGACGCGGTCACGGTGGGTAAGGGGGCCGGCATGGGCGTTCATCTCATCACCGGTGCGGGCTCGGGAATCGGCGCGGCGGTCGCCGGGGTGCTCACGGAGCGGGGCGAGGACCTCTGGCTGCTGGCCAGGGACGAGGCCCGGGCGGAGGAGCTGCGGTCGCGGTTCCCGGGGAGCCGCACCCTGGCGGCGGACCTCGCGGAGCCGACGACGCTGGCGGCCGCGCTCGGGAAGCAGGAGCTGCCGGAACGGCTGGACTCGCTGATGCACGTCGCCGGGACGCTGGAGCCCGGCACGGTGGCGGGCCTCGACCCGGCGGTGTGGCAGGGCATGCTGGCGGTCAACTGCGTGGCCCCGGCCGAGCTGACGCGCGTGGTACTGCCCGCGCTGCGGGCGGCCGCGGGCCGGGTGGTGTTCGTGAACTCCGGCGCCGGGCTGCACGCGCCGCCCGGTCTGGGGGGCTACGCGGCCTCGAAGTTCGCGTTGCGGGCGCTGGCCGAGTCGCTGCGGGCGGAGGAGTACCGCAACGGCGTGCGGGTCACCACGGTCTTCCCGGGGGAGGTCGACACCCCCATGCAGGCCCGGCTGCACGGCGCGCTCGGCCTGCCGTACGACCCGGGCATCTGCCTCGCCGCGGAGTCCGTGGCCGCGGCCCTGGTCGGGGTGCTGGACTTCCCCGCGGACGGCACGCTGAGCGAGCTGACGATCCGGCCGGGCTGCTGAGCGGCGGGCGCGGCCGGGGCCGGCGGGCCCCGGCCCCGGCTGACCCCGGCCCGCTCCGTCAGCTCCCGCCGGAGGGCGGCGCCGTGAGCCCGTCGGGCTCCGGTTCGCCGGTCAGCCGGCGGTAGGCGGGCACCTCGGCCAGCAGGCTGCGGTGCGTGCCCAGCCGGGGCCGCGACCCGTCCAGGAACAGGACCCGGTCCGCGCGGGCGGCCGGGCCGATCCGGTGGGTGATGGTCACGACCGTGCCGGGCCGGGAGCGGAAGGCCTGCTCGACCCGCCGTTCCGCGGTCGCGTCGAGGTGGCGGGTCGCCTCGTCGAGGATGACGAGGCGCGCCTCGCACAGGTGCGCACGGGCCAGCGCGATCAGCTGGCGTTCGCCAGGCGACAGCGCGGCCGGGGCGAGGTGCCCGTCCGGTCCGCCCAGCCGTTCCACCAGGGGCCGCGCGCCGACGGCGTCGACCGCGTCGAGCACGGCCGCCGTCGCGGCGTGCGGTGACAGCCACCGGAGGTTCTCCGAGACCGTCCCGGTGAAGACGTACGGATCCTGGGGGAGCAGGACCCGGGCCCGGGCGAGGTCCGGGCCGGTCAGCCGGGCGGGCGCGACCCCGCCGAGCAGCACCCGGCCGTCGTCCGGGGCCACGACGCCCGCCAGGACGTCGGCGAGCGTGGACTTGCCGATGCCCGACGGGCCGACGACGGCGAGGTGTTCGCCGTCGCGCAGGGCGAGGTCGAGCCGGTCGAGGACCGGGTCCGCGTCGGCGCCGTAGGCGAAGCAGACACCGGAGAGCACGACCGAACCGTCCACGGGGAAGGGGCCGGCGGGCGCCGCCGCTCGGTCGCGGGGTATTCCGTCCCCGGGCGTTCCGTCGCCGGGCGTTCCGTCCCCGGGCGTTCCGTTCGCGGAGGTCTCCGGACGGCTCGCCCCGGCGAGGCGGTCGGCGGCCACCGCGAGCCGGAGCCAGGAGGTGCCGGCGCCCTGCACCAGCAGCCGCAGGGCCGGTTCCAGTGTGCCCGTCAGGTACGCCAGCACGCCGACCACCGCGCCCGGGGTCAGCCCCCGGCCGACCAGGCCCGGCGCCGCCAGGACGACCAGCAGCAGCGGCAGGTGCGCGCCCAGGGACACGATCAGCCGGCGCGCGCCCGCGAGCCGGGCCAGGGCCAGGCCGGCCGCCTCGTTCGCCGCGACGGTGGCCAGCACCTCGCGCTCGGCCCCGTCCCGGGCGCCGCACGCGACCAGGTCGCGCAGCGCCCGCAGGACGTCGGCGCAGGACCGCGCCAGCTCCTCCTCCGCCGCGAAGGCCTCCCGCTGGCGCCGGGCGGTGGCCGGGGCGAGGGCCGCGAAGGCGAGCAGCGACAGCAGCAGCGGGCCCGCGATCAGCGCGGCGGCGGCCGGGGCGAGGGCGGCGCTGCCGGCCACCACGGCGACCACCGTCAGCGCGAAGTGGGACACCACCAGCAGTTGTCCCGCGACGGTGTCCCGGACCACCTCGACCTGACGGGTGAGCCGGGCGACCGCGACCGCCCCCGAACCGTCCGGTCGCCCGGGCGCGGCCGCGGCGTCGTGGAGCATGCCGGACACCACCCCGCCCAACAGCCGGTCGCGCATCGGCTCGACGACCTCGGCCAGCCACGGGTACGCCTGCCGTGACGCCCACGCGCCGGCCAGCGAGACCACGGCGAACAGGGCGAGCCAGCCCGCCGCCTGGGCCGGCCGGCCGGCGATGAAGCCGCGGTCGACCGCCAGCGCCAGCGCCTTGCCCGACACCAGCGCCGGCGCCGCCGAGAGCAGTGACCAGGCGAGGAGCCGGAGCACCGCCGGCCGGCTCCGGGCCAGTGCGGAACGCAGCAGGTGCAGGGCCGGTCGGTGCGGTCGATCCCGCGGGTGGGGCCGTTCCCGCGGGTGGGGCCGTTCCGGCGGGTGCGGTCGTTCCGGGCGGCGAGCGGTGGACGGGGGCATCGGGGCACCTTCCCGGGCGACGGGCCGTGGGTGACGTGGCGGGGGTGGCAGCGGGCGACGTGGCGGGAGGTGACGGGCAGCAGGTGACGGCGCGGCGATTGACCGCGGGCGCGCGGAGGCCCGGGAGGCCGGACCGCGTCAGTCCTGCGGGCCGCCGCCGAACAGGGCCCGGTAGGCGGGCACGCCGGAGAGCGCTTCGTGCGTGGACTGCGCGTGGACCCGGCCGGCGCGGAGCCAGACCACCGCGTCGGCGTGGGCGGCAACCGCGGCCCGCCGGGTGACCACCAGCCGGGTGCGGTCGCCCGCCTCGTCCCGCAGGGCCTGCAGCACCCGGTTCTCGGTGGCCGCGTCCAGGGAGGAGGTCGCGTCGTCCAGCACGAGCAGCCGGGCGTCGCGGGCCAACGCCCGTGCGATTCCCAGTCGTTGGCGCTCCCCGCCGGAGAACGGGGCTCGGCTCAGCGAGGTGCGGTAGCCCTCCGGGAGGCGGCGGACGAACACATCGGCCCCGGCCGCCCGGGCGGCCCGGTACAGGCGTTCCGCCGGGCCGGGCGGCAGGCCCAGGCCGATGGCGTCCGCGACCGTCCAGCCGGGCAGGGCGGGATCGGCGAAGGCGCAGGCGACGGCCGTGCGCAGCTCGTCGGGGTGGACGGCGGGCAGCGGGACGCCGTCCAGCAGGACGGTCCCCTCGTCCGGGTCGAGCAGGCCGGCGGCGACGGCGGCGAGCGCGGCGGTGGCGGCGTCGTCGGCACCGACCACGGCGATCCAACTCCCGCCGGGGAAGGTCAGGTCGAGCCGGTCGAGGACGGGGCCGCCGGGCCCGTGGACGACCACCCCGCGCAGCTCCAGGCGTCCGCCGCCGCCTGCGGCGGCCGGCAGCGGACGGGTGCCCGGGGCGCGGACCGGGGCGTCCAGCAGCTCGGTGAGCCGGGCGGTCCCGGCGCGGGCCCGGGAGACGTCGAGCAGGCTCTGGGCGGCGCCGAACCCGCCGAGCCCGATGCCGGTGTAGCCGAGCGCGGCCAGCAGCCCGCCGACGGACAGCGCGTGGGCGCCCACCGCGGCTCCGGCGGCCGCCAGCACGGCGAGTTGGGTCGCCGGGGCGAGCAGGGCCGAGCACCAGGCGATCCGGCGCTGACTGTCCCAGAGCTCCCGCCCGTGCCGGGACAGCGCGGGGACGGGGCGCAGGACGCGCGCGATCTCGCGGTCCACCGCGTGCGCGGCGGCGATGCTGCGGCTGCCGGAGACGGCGTCGAGCAGCCGGACCGCGATGTCGGCCTGCGCCTGCTGGTACCCCTCGCCGAGCCGGGTGGTGCGGCGCAGCTGGCGGCGGATCGCCGCGTACCCGAGCGGGGCGGTGCCGAGGAAGGCGAGCGCGGCGGTCGGCGCGAGCACCGCCAGGGCCACCAGGGCCGCTACGGCCATGGCGAGTTGGGCCACGGAGTAGACCACGGCCGGGGCGGCGAGGGCGGCCTGCGGGGCGCTGGCGGTCAGCCGGGCCGCGACGTCGCCGACCGGGAGCCGGTGCGCCCCGAGCGGGCTGCCGGCGAGCACCCGGCGCACTGCGTGCTCGCGCAGGCGTGCGGTGGCGTCGGTGGAGATCGCGGGGCCGGCGTACTGGCCGACGGCCTCGGAGCCGGCGAGCAGGACGAGCGTCCCGGCCAGCGGCAGGACGCCCCGGGCGCCCGCGCCGGCCAGCGCCGCGTCGACGGCGTGGGCGAGGACGGCGGGGAGGGCCAGGGTCGCGCCCGTGCTGGTGGCGACGGCGAGGGCCATGACGGCCGACCGGCGGTGCGTGAGGGCGAGCACCTGGCGCAGGCCCGTGGTCCGCCGCTTCCCGCCGGCGGGCCGCGCGGGGCCCGGGCCGGGGGGATCGGCCCGGGGAGGGCCGCCGCGCGGTGCCGGGCCGGCCGGCGCGGGTGCCGTACGGGCCGGATTCGTGTGGTCAGGATTCGTGTGGTCAGGATCTGTACGGGCGGGATCCGTTCGGAGCGCCGCGGGCGGGGAGGGTTCGGTCGGCACGGGTGACCTCCGGACGGGTGCCTCGCCCGGCCCGGGAACCGGGACCGGGCCCGGGAGGGCCGGGAAGGGCGGGAAGGGGCCGGAACGGGAACCGGGCCCCGGTCGCGTGACCGGGGCCCGGTGGCGTCCTCGGCGGGCCGGGCCCCGGACCCACGGGGCCGGCCCGCCTCGGACGCCGGCCGCGGGACGAGCCCGCGGCCGGCGGTTGCTCAGAGGCAGAGCAGGGTGCTGACCGTGCTGTTGGTGCAGTTGACGGCGCTCAGCGAGCTGAGGACCGAGCGGTACTCGACGGTCTCCTCGACGGTCTCCAGGGCCTGCAGGTTCAGGATCGACATGGTGAACTCCCATCGGGTGGTGGTGCGGTGCTCCCGGCAGTCGCCGGAACTCGTGGGCGGCGGTGACGCCGCGGGGTGGGCAGCCGGCCGGAGGTGGCGCTCGGCGTGCCGTGGGAACAGTCGGACCGGGCGGGACGTCCGGCTGGTCCGAGTGGTCGGGGCGGGTCGGGTGGTCGGGACGACCGGCCGCTCAGGCGGGGTTGGCGCGCGGTCCGACCGGGCCCGCCGCGGAGGGCCAGAACGGCATCGCCGGACTGTCCGCGAACACCGCCCCGAGCGCGGTCAGCACGCCGGCGGTGCCGGTGGCGAGGTCCATCGACAGGCGGAGCAACTGCTCGCCGGGGAAGGCCGGGTGGCCCTGGTAGGGGATGGCGTGCCAGGCGAGCCGGCGGATGTGGCGGCGGATCGTGTCCGCGTGCTCCGTGCCCCCGCCCTGGGCCTGCCGCAGCAGCGCGATCAGGCCGGCCCGTCCGTTGAACAGGCCCGACTGGACGATGAACTCGGGCCGGGCGGCGCCGCGGATCTGCTCCAGCCGTTCGGCGAGCGCGGCGTCCGGACGGTGCCGCAGGTAGGTGTGGAGGACGGCGGCGATGCCGGCGCTGCCGGACTCCAGGTAGGGCAGGACCCGGGTGCCGTCGTCGACCTGGAGGGTGCCGTCCTCGGCGAGGACGCAGCGGGCGAGGTCACGGTCCAGGGCGCGCCGGGCGAGGTCCAGCAGCGCCGGGTCGCCGGAGTCCTCGAAGAGGTGCAGCAGCAGGAGGGCGGCTCCGGTGGGGCCGTGCATCAACCCGGTCCGCGCCCCGGCCGCGGCCCCCGCCCCGGTGGCCGCGCCGTCCGGCAGGTGGAGTCCGAGCTTGGTGACGGCGCGTTCGGCGGCGTCGACGGCGGCTTCGTGCAGGGCCCGGTCGCCGGTGGTCCGCGCGAAGTGGCAGAGGGTCAGGCCGACTCCGGCCAGGCCGCCGGCGAGGTCGGGGCCGAGGCCGTCGACGTCGTCCTTGCCGAGCCGTTCCAGCAGGTCGAGGGCCTCGGTGCGCCGTCCTAGCAGGTCCAGGACGTAGGCGACGCCGTGTGCGCCGATGAACAGGCCGGACCGGCAGGGTTCCCGGTGCACCGCCGCGGTCAGCCAGCGGACGTGGTCGGGGTCGATCTCGGCGCCGGTGGTGTGCAGGGCCCAGAGCACCCCGGCCGCGCCGTAGGACAGGCCGAGTCCGTCGTGGGTGAACTGGCCCGGGTCGCCGGGGAAGAGCCGGTCGGTGCGGTCCGGTGTGGCGGCGGCCGTGATGGCGGCGGTGAGTTCCGCGCGCAGCCGGGGCCAGCTGTCGGGCCCGCCGTCCAGCAGCTCCTCGAAGGCGTGGTCCGGAGCTCCCACGGCGCCCGCGACCGGGACACCCGCGACCGCAGCGCCCGGGGCCGCAGTACCCGCGACCGCAGCGCCCGGGGCCGCAGTACCCGCGACCGCAGCGCCCGGGGCCGCAGTACCCGCGGCCGCAGCGCCCGGGGCCGAGACACCCGGGGCCGCGGCGGCCGGGGCCGGCGGGTCGGGCAGCAGCTGCGGGGACAGTCCGAACCGGTGCCGGGCGGCGCGGACGAGCGCACCCGCCTTGCCGGGGCTGAGGACGGTCAGCGGCATGAGCGGCAGGAAGAGCCACAGCCGGATGGCGGCCAGCGCGTGCTCGTCGACCGCGAACCCGGTCAGTCCGGGCGGGGCCGCGAAGCCGGCTGCGCCGAGCGCGGGCCGGAGGAACTCGTCGACGGGGGAGGCGAGTTCGAAGTCGACGAAGGCGACGCTGCCGTCCGGCCGGACGATCAGGTTGCGCGGGTGGAGGTCGCCGAACACGATGCCGCGGTCGTGGATCGTGCGCAGGCCCTCGGTCACGGCGTCGAGGATGCGCAGCGCCTCGGTCCGGTACTCCTCGACGGCGGCGGTGTCCGCGTCCGGGTGCACCAGCGGGTAGTTGAGCCCGAACCAGCGGTGCAGCGGTTCGCCCTCGACGTACTCCTGGACCAGGAAGTGGTGTTCCCACGCGGTGAGGTACCCGAGGGCGTCCGGCACGGCGTCCAGGCCGCGCAGCCGTTGCAGCACGTCGTGTTCGCGTCCGAGCCGGCGGACGGCGTCCTCGCCGCGCTGGTCCAGGCCGGCGTGCGGCCGGGCCTCCTTCAGCACCACCTGCGGGCCGCCGTCGTTGTGCCGGCCGAGGTAGATGCCGCCGCCGTTGGAGAAGTGCAGGGCCCGTTCCACCGCGTACGGGAACTCGCTCGGGCCGGTCCGCGCCGGGTCGGCCAGGGCCGGGGCGAGGACGGCGGGCACCGGTGCCCACTCGGGCACCTCGAAGACGGCCCGGCGGACGTCGGGGCGCAGCGCGCCGGAGGGTTCGCGGAAGGCGAGGACCAGTTCGCCGGTCTCGGTGCGGCAGAACTGCTCGACGAACCCGCCGTAGCGCAGGTAGAGCGGGCCCTCCCGCCAGCGGAGGTCGGAGAGGATGTACGGTCCGGGTTCGCCGGCGAGGGCGGCGTCGAGGTCGGTGAGACATCGCTCCAGGGCGTCGTCGCCGACCGGGTAGAGCGTCATGAACTTGCCGCTGGAGCCGCGCGGGGCGTACTTCGCGTTCTGCGTCTGGACCAGGGCCGGGCTGCGCAGGAACTTGAACGCCACGCGGTGGGTGAAGCAGTGGGTGCGGACGACGTCCAGGATCCGCGGGGCGTTGTCCATGCACGCCGAGACGTGGATCTTCCAGCCCTGCTCGGGCAGCCGGAGGTCGTCGGGCTGGAATCCCACCCACACCTCGCGGGCGTTGCGCGTCCAGCCGGCGGGTGCCGGTTCGACCGCCTCGGGGAACTCCTCCAGCGTGGCCCAGCGGACCGGCGAGTCGTAGAAGAGCGGGTCGGCGTAGGAGTACGCCTCGTAGCGCATGTCCATCGGAATCCTCCAGGAGGCGTCGAGCAGCGTCGCCGCGCACCGTCGTCCGGGCGCACGGCACCACTGGGCCGGGGGAGAAACCTGGGAGAGACGGGCCGCTCGTGTGAAGGCCTCGGGTGGGAGACCTGGGCACCTGGTGAGCGGCCCGGGGAGAGTCTGCGGTCAGCGTTCGGCCGGACGCCAGAGGCTCCGGGATGTTTGGCCGAATATCCCATCGGAATATTGATCGGAATGAATGGCATGGCCCCCCACCAGCGGTGATCGCTCCGGGTGCAGGGACGACTGCGCCCCGTCGCGGGGCGGCGGGGGACTGATCGACTCGGGCGCAGGTCGCGCGGCCCGGCCGGTGGTCCACGGCGGCGGCAGCCCGCCGGAGCGGCGGACCCGCAGCGGCCGGCGGCGGCGCCGCGGTCGTCACCCGGGGGGTGCGTACCGTTCGGTGGCGCACGATCACCCCCGGGGAACCCGGTCGTGGCCGGATTCCTCCCGGCGCTCGTCCGGCGCAGCCGTCGGCGCACCGGTCGGTCCGACGGCGCGCGCCCGGGGACGGACGATCTCCTGCGCCCGGGATGCCGACGGGGCGCCCGCCGTCACGGCGCGCGCCTCCTCCTCAGCACCCGGACGTCGGCGGCCTCACCGCCCGGACGTCGTCGGCTGCCGGCCAGGCGAACCGTGGCCACCCGGACCGTCCGGCCCGGAGCCCCCCGCCCGGAGCGGAGGACGCGCCCCGCGGCCCGGTCCTCACTCGCCCTCGGTGAACGCCTCGCGCAGCCGGGCCTCCTCCTCGGGCGAGAGGTTCGTCTCCAGGAGCTCGGCGTGCATGCCCTCGAACGAGGCCCGGACGGCGTCGAGCACGGCGTCCGTGCTGAGGACGAACAGCGCGGAGGTGCCGGGCGTCACCTTGTCCCGCAGCCGCTTGATGAAGTCCTCGTCGATGCCGAGGTGGGCGAGGTGGCCGCCCAGCGCGCCGCCGGCCGCGCCCACCGCGGCCCCGAGGATCGGCACGAAGAAGATCAGCCCGAGCAGGAAGCCCCAGAAGGCACCGCCCAGGGCGCCCATGCCGGTCATGTCGCTCAGGTGGCGGGTCTTCGGCTTCCGGGCGTCGCCCGGCCAGCTGACCACGGCTCCGTCCTGGACCTTGATCAGCTCCTGGCGCTGCAGTTTCTTCAGTGTTTCGAGGGCTTCGTCGGCTCCGGTCGCGGTGGGGAAGCGCCATACCGTCAGGGTCGCCATGATGGTCTCCGGTCAGAGGGGGTGCGCACGACAGGCCCATCGTCGGCCCGGCACCCCGGTGCCGCCACACCCGGCCACCGGACGGGGTACCCGGGGCCCGGGGGCCCGCCTTCACAACCGCCGGCCGCACCCCGGCCGCACCCCGGCCGGACCCCCGGCCGGACCCCGGCCGGACCGCCGACCAGGCCGCCCCGGAAGGACGCCGTCGGATTGCCGCGTCCACCCGGCTGCCGCAGCGTGGCACGTAGCACTCTCCCGAGAGGACGTGGTACGGGCGATGTCGGACGCACGGACGGCCAAGCGCATTGCGAAGTTCGTCAAGCCGCTGCGGGTGAAGCCGGGTTCGAGCGTGGACCTGGCGGAGGACTTCGACCCCCGCTACAAGGCGGGCCTGAAGAAGCGGCAGGGCGCGGAGCTGCTGCGCACCGGCGTCTCACTGCTCGCGGAGTACCAGGCGCGGCTGGCGGCCCAGGACACCTACGGCGTGCTGCTCTGCCTCCAGGCGCTCGACGCCGGCGGCAAGGACGGGACGATCCGCCACGTCATGAGCGGGGTGAACCCGCAGGGCGTCAAGGTGAGCGGCTTCAAGGTGCCCTCGACGGAGGAGCTGGACCACGACTACCTGTGGCGGTACGCGCAGCGGCTCCCGGCCCGCGGCGACATCGGGATCTTCAACCGGTCCCACTACGAGGAGGTCCTGGTGGTGCGGGTCCACCCGGAGAACCTCGACCGGCAGAAGCTGCCCGAGGAGGCCAAGGGCCCCGGGGTCTGGCACCGCCGCTACCGGGAGATCAACGACTGGGAGCGCTACCTCACCGACAACGGGATCAAGGTGGTGAAGGTCTTCCTGAACCTCTCGAAGGAGGAGCAGCGCACCCGTTTCCTGAAGCGGATCGACCTGCCGGAGAAGAACTGGAAGTTCTCCGCGGCCGACATCCGCGAGCGCGAGCGGTGGGACGACTACCAGGAGGCGTTCTCCGAGATGCTGTCGGCCACGAGCACGCCCTGGGCGCCCTGGTACGTCGTGCCGGCGGACCGCAAGTGGTTCGCGCGCATCTGCGCGGCGGCGGTGCTCGCCCACACGCTGATCGGGATCGATCCGCAGTACCCCACGGTCGGGGACGAGGCGCGGAAGGAACTCCTCGTCGCCAAGCGCCGCCTGGAGCGGGAGGCCCCCAGGGGCGCCGCGCGCGACCCGTACGCGGCCGAGCACCGCACCGACTGAGGCGACGTCGGCCTTCCGGACTTGAGGAGTGGACATGGCGGAGCAGAGCGGTCTGCCCGGACCGCAGGAGCCCCCGGACCCCTGGTACGCGCGGCCCGCCCGGGAGGTCGCGGCGGCGCTCGGCGTGGACCCGGCGACCGGGCTGACGGCGGCCAGGGCGGCCGAACTGCTCGCCGCGCACGGGCCGAACGCGCTGCCCGAGGAGAAGGCGAGGCCGAACTGGCTGCGCTTCCTCGACCAGTACCGCAGCTACATGCAGATCATCCTGGTGGCGGCGGCGGTGGTCTCGCTGGCGATCAAGGAGTGGACCACCGCGATCCTGCTGATCGTGCTGACCCTGTTCAACGCGGTCGTCGGCCTGCGGCAGGAGGGCAAGGCCGAGAGCGCGATGAACGCGCTGCGGTCGATGATGAAGGCCACCGCGCGGGTGCGGCGGGACGGTGCGGAGGCGGAGATCCCGGCCGAGCAGCTGGTCGTGGGCGACGTGGTGCTCGTCCGGGCGGGCGACGAGGTCCCGGCGGACGGCCGGATCGTCGAGGCCAGTGCGCTGCAGATCGACGAGTCGGCGCTGACCGGTGAGAGCGTCCCCGCCGCGAAGGACGCCGGCACCGTGACGGGCGAGCGGCTGAGCCCGGGTGACCAGACCGACATGGCGTTCATGAACACCCCGGTGACCCACGGCAGCGGACTGCTCGTCATCACCGCGACCGGGGAGGGCACCGAACTGGGCAAGATCTCCGGGATGCTGTCGGCCACCGAGAAGGAGCAGTCACCGCTCACCAGGGAGCTCAACACGCTGACGCTGTGGATCGCGGCGGCGGCCGGCCTGACCATGATCGTGATGTTCGCGCTCGGCCGCAGCCGCGACCAGGCCTGGGACGCCCTGTTCGTCAGCGCGGTCTCGCTGGCCATCGCGGCCATCCCGGAGGCGCTGCCGACGGTCAGCCAGGTCATCCTCTCCGTGGGCAGCCTCAACCTGGCCAAGCGGAACGCGATCGTCAAGGAGCTGCCGTCCGTCGAGACGCTCGGCTTCACCTCGGCGATCAACTCCGACAAGACCGGCACCCTGACGATGAACCAGATGACGGTGGTGGAGGTGGTCACCCCCGCGGACCGCTACACCGTCTCCGGCACCGGCTACCGCCTGGACGGGCGGATCCACCACGCCGCGGGCTCCGCCCCGAGCATCGAGGAGGCCGTCCTGCCCTACCTCGTCGCCAACGACGCCAAGCTGGTCGAGGGCCGGGTCGTCGGCGACCCGACCGAGGGCGCCCTGCTCGTCCTCGGCCACAAGGCCGGGCTGGACATCGAGGCCACCCGGGAGCGCTTCCCCCGCCTCGCCACCCTGCCCTTCGACCCGAGCTACAAGCTGATGGCCAGCTTCAACGAGGCGAAGGACGCGGACGGCCGGCCGGTGGTGCGGTGCTTCGTGAAGGGCGCGGCGCCCGCGGTGACGGCCCGCGCCGCCACCGCGCTCTCCAACGGCGCCGTCGTCCCCTGGGACGCGGACCTCAGCGGACGCGCCCAGGCGCAGACCGAGCGGATGGGCGGCGAGGGACTGCGGGTGATGGCCGGGGCCGTCCGTGACCTGGACCCGGCGGAGTTCGACCCGGACGGCGACCTCCTGGCGCTCGTCGACGGCCTGCGGATGACCAGCCTGGTGGCCATGGTCGACCCGCCGCGCGAGGAGTCACGGGTGGCGGTCGCCAGCGCGCAGGCCGCGCACATCCGGGTCCGCATGGTGACCGGCGACGACGTGACCACCGGGGCGGCCATCGCCCGTCAACTGGGCATCGACGGCGAGGCCGTCCTCGGCGCCGACTTCGCCGCCCTGCCGGAGCACGAGCGGCTGGCCCGGATCGACGGCATCGGCGTGGTCGGCCGGGTCGCGCCCGAGCACAAGGTGCTGCTCGCCGCCACGCTCAAGAAGAAGGGCGACGTGGTCGCGATGACCGGCGACGGCGTCAACGACGCGCCGGCCATCAAGGCCGCCGACATCGGGATCGCCATGGGCAGCGGCACCGACGCGGCGAAGAACGCGAGCCGGATGGTCCTCTCCGACGACAACTTCGCCACCATCGTCTACGCGGTGGAGGAGGGCCGGAAGCTCTACGACAACCTCACCAAGTACATCCGGTTCGTCCTGGTGCTGCTGGTGACCTTCGTGCTGACCTTCCTCGGCGCCGCGCTCCTGAACATCGCCGCGGGCGAGCCGTTCACCCCGGCACAGGTCCTGTGGGTCCACTTCGTGGTCAACGCCCCGTTCGGCTTCGCCCTCGGCTTCGACCGCGAGAGCCCCGGTCTGATGCGGCGCACCCCGCGCCCGCGCGGCGAGACGGTGCTGACCGGTCCGGTGATGGTCACCGTCGGGCTCGCCGGACTGGCCGTCACCGTCGCCCTGCTCGGGCTGACCAAGCTGGGCGAGGCGCACTACCACAGCGCGCAGGTCGGCAACTCGATCGCGTTCACCGCCTTCGCGCTCTGCCTGATCGTGGCGGCCTTCGAGTGCCGCAGCGAGCGGGCGTCCGCGCTGAGCGCCGACACCTTCGACAGCAAGCAGATGAACCGGGCGGCCCTGGGCGAGTTCGTCCTCGCGGTGCTGGTCACCCAGATGGACGCGTTCCACCGCATCCTCGGCACCACCGACATCGACGCCCGGCAGTTCGGCTGGGCGCTGCTGGCCGCCGTCGCCCTCCTGCTGCTGTGGGAGCTGGGCAAGTTCCTGGCCCGCAGGTCGCCGGCCGCCCGCGACACGGCCGCCGTCGCCGCCCGCCCGTGACGGGGTTCCGGAGTCCCTGAGGAGAACCATGACCACCGGTGCACCCGACCGAGGATGGCGCCGCGTGGTGCCCACCCTGCCGGGGCTCGCGGTGCTCCGCCGCTACCGGCGCGCCTGGCTGCGGGGCGACCTGCTGGCCGGTGCCACCGTGGTGGCCTACCTCGTGCCGCAGGTCATGGCGTACGCGAGCGTGGCGGGCCTGCCGCCCGTCACCGGACTGTGGGCCATCCTGCCCGCCATCGTGCTGTACGCCCTGGTCGGCTCCTCCCGCCTGCTGTCGGTCGGGCCCGAGTCGACCACCGCGCTGATGACCGCCACCGTGGTCGGGCCGATGGCCGGCGGCGACGCCGGCCGCTACGCCGTCCTGGCCGCGGGCCTCGCCGTGGTGGTCGGCCTGCTGTGCGTGCTGGCGTGGCTGGCCCGGCTCGGCTTCGTCGCCGACCTGCTCTCCCGGCCGGTGCTGATCGGCTACCTCGCCGGCGTGGCACTGATCATGATCGTCGACCAGCTGTCCAAGCTCACCGGGATCGACGTGCGCGGCGAGGGCTTCTTCCCGCAGCTGAGGTCGTTCGCGGCGGACATCACCGAGGCCCACCTGCCGACCGTCGCCTTCAGCGTCGCGACCCTGCTCTTCCTCTTCCTGGTGGCCCGCTTCCTCCCGCGCCTGCCCGGCCCGCTGCTGGCCGTCGTCCTCGGCACCGCGGTCTCGGCGGCGTTCTCGCTCAAGGACCACGGCATCGCGGTGATCGGCGAGATCCCGGCCGGACTGCCCGTGCCCAAGCTGCCGGACCTCTCCGAGCTGAACCGGCTGGTGCTGCCCGCGCTGGGCATCCTGCTCGTCGGCTACACCGACTTCATCCTCACCGCGCGCGCCTTCGAGAAGACCGGCGGGGAGGGGCGGCTGGACGCCAACCAGGAACTGCTGGGCCTCGGTGCGGTCAACCTCGGCGCCGGGTTCTTCCAGGGCTTCCCGGTGAGCAGCAGCGCCAGCCGTACCGCGCTGGCCGAGTCGGCGGGCGGCCGCAGCCAGGCGTACGCGCTCGCCGCCGGCCTCGGCGTGGTCGCCGTGCTGCTGTTCCTCAGTCCGCTGCTGCACGACACTCCGGACGCGGTGCTCGGCGCCCTGGTGGTGTTCGCCGCGGTGCGGATGATCGACCTCGCCGGTTTCCGCCGACTGGCCTCCTTCCGGAGCCGCGAACTGCTGCTCGCACTCGGCTGCATGGTCGGCGTGCTGGCCCTGGACATCCTCTACGGCGTGCTGGTGGCCGTCGGACTGTCGGTGATCGAGCTGCTCAGCCGGGTCGCGCGGCCGCACGACGCGGTGCTGGGCGTCGTCCCGGGCGTGGCCGGGATGCACGACGTCGACGACTACCCCGAGGCGCGGACGATCCCCGGACTGCTGATCTACCGCTACGACTCCCCGCTGTTCTTCGCCAACGCGGAGAACCTCCGCCGCCGCGCCCTCGCCGCCCTGGCCGAACAGCCCGGGCCGGTACGGTGGTTCGTCCTCAACACCGAGGCGAACGTCGAGGTGGACATCACCGCGCTGGACTCGCTGGACGCCCTGCGGCTCGAACTGGCCGACCGCGGCATCGTGTTCGCCCTCGCCCGGGTCAAGCAGGACCTGCGGGCCGAGCTCGACGCGTACGGCCTGAGCGACTCCGTCGGCGCGGACCGGATCTTCCCCGCCCTGTCGACGGCGGTCGCCGCCTACCGCGCCTGGGCGGGGGAGGACGGCAGCCCGGACGCCGCACCGCCCGACTGACGGAGAGGGACCACCGGGCCCGGACGACCGGGTCGTCCGACCCTGGGCGCCCCCGCGCCCCGACCCGATCCTGGAGGGGCCGACGGCGGGCCTCCCGCGGACCGCCCGGCACGACGGCCCCACGAGTCCCGGAGGACCCGCATGTTCTGCTACCAGTGCGAACAGACCGACCGCACCGGCACCACCCCCGGCTGCGCCGGCCTGATCGGCAACTGCGGCAAGGATTCCACCACCTCGGACCTCCAGGACCTGCTGGTCCACGCGGTCAAGGGCATCGCCCAGTACGCGGCCGAGGCCCGCGCCCTCGGCGCCCCGGACGACGACGCGGCGGCCTTCGTCCTCTCCGCGATGTTCACCACGCTCACCAACGTCAACTTCAACCCCACCCGCTTCGCCGCCCTGATCCAGGAGGCCGTCGCCGTCCGGGACCGGGTCAGAGCGGGGTACGAGCGGGCGGCGCGCGTGGCGGGTCACGAGCCGAAGGCGCTCACCGGCCCGGCCGTCTGGGCGCCCGGCGCGAACCCCGCCGAACTCGCGCGCCAGGCGCAGGACGTGCGCGTCGACACCGGGCTCGCCCTGGTCGGCCCGGACGTCGTCGGGCTGCGCTCGCTCCACCTGTACGCCCTGAAGGGCATCTGCGCCTACGCCCACCACGCCCACGTGCTGGGCCGGCAGAGCGCCGAGGTGTACGCCGGGGTGGAGGACGCCCTGGCCCACCTGGCCGGCGGACCGGCCGACGCCGCCGACCTGCTGGAGCGCGCCGTCGGCCTCGGCCGGCTCAACCTGGCGGCCATCGAACTGCTCGACCACGCCAACACCGGCACCTACGGCGCCCAGCAGCCCACCGCCGTCCGCACCACGCCCGTCGCCGGCAAGGCGATCCTGGTCAGCGGCCACGACCTGCGGGACCTGGAGGCCCTGCTGGAGCAGACCAAGGACCAGGGCATCAACGTCTACACCCACGGCGAGATGCTTCCCGCGCACGCCTACCCGCTGCTCAAGGCCCACCCGCACCTCGCCGGCAACTACGGCGGCGCCTGGCAGGACCAGCAGCGGGAGTTCGCCGCCTTCCCCGGCCCGATCCTGATGACCTCCAACTGCATCATCGAACCGCACGTCAGCTACCGCCGACGGATCTTCACCGCCGGACCGGTCGGCTGGCCCGGCGTCCGCCACCTCACCGGCCGCGACTTCACCCCCGTGGTCCAGGCCGCCAAGGCGCTGCCCGGCTTCCCGGAGAGCCCGGCCGAGGAGCGGTTCATCACCGTCGGCTTCGGCCGCGACGCCGTCCTCTCCGTCGCCGACCAGGTCGTCGACGCCGTACGCCGGGGCGCGATCCGGCACTTCTTCCTCGTCGGCGGCTGCGACGGCCCCACCCCCGGGCGCGACTACTACACCGACTTCGCGCTCGGCGCGCCCCGGGACAGCGTGGTGCTCACCCTCGGCTGCGCCAAGTACCGGTTCAACGGGCACGACTTCGGCGAGATCGACGGCATCCCGCGGCTGCTCGACCTCGGGCAGTGCAACGACACCTACTCGGCCATCAGGATCGCGACGGCGCTGGCCGACGCCTTCGAGTGCGGCATCGACGACCTGCCCCTCACCCTGGCGCTCGCCTGGACCGAGCAGAAGGCCGTCGCCGTGCTGCTCACGCTGCTGGCGCTCGGCATCCGCGACATCCACCTCGGCCCCTCGCTGCCCGGCTTCCTCACCCCGGCCCTGGTCGACGGCCTGGTCGAGCGCTTCGGCCTGCGGGTGACCGGCGACGCCGGCGCCGACCTGGCCGCGGCGCTGGAGCGGACGGCGTCGTGAGCGCGCCCGAACCCGCCCCGGTGGTCCTCACCACCAGCGACGGCGGGCGCCTGGAGTTCACCTGCGCCCCCGGCGCCAGCGTGCTGGAGGCCGCGGCGGAGGCGGGCGCCGCCCTGCCGGCCTCCTGCCACCAGGGCACCTGCGGCTCGTGCCACGCCTCCGTGACCGACGGCCGGTACGAGCTGGGCACCCACAGCGCACTGGCCCTCCCGGAGGACGAACGCGAGCGCGGCGACGTCCTGCTGTGCCGCACCTTCCCGTGCGGGCCGCTGACCGCCGCCCTGCCGTACGAGCAGTCCCGCATCCTGTACGGCGGGATCCCCGTCCGGGAGGCCGTCATCACGGCGCTCGAACCGGTCGCGCAGGACACCGTACGGCTCGAACTGCGGCTCGACGGGGACGCCGACTGCCAGTTCGACCCCGGCCAGTTCATGGAACTCCAGGCGCCCGGCAGCGAGGTGAAGCGGGCCTACTCCCTCGCCAACACCGGCAACTGGGAGGGGCGGCTGGAGTTCTACGTCCGGCTGCGGGAGGGCGGGCGGTTCTCCACCCACCTCGCCCACCGGGCCCGCCCCGGCGACCGCCTCACCGTGCACGGTCCCCAGGGCGCCTTCGGCCTGCACGAGACCGGGCTGCGCCCGCGCTGGTTCGTGGCCGGCGGCACCGGACTGGCCCCGCTGCTGGCGATGGTCCGCCGGATGGCCGAATGGCAGGACCCGCAGCCGGCCCGGCTGTTCCTGGGCGTCAACGAGCCGAAGGACGTCTTCGGGGTGCGCGAACTCGCGGCCGTGGCCGAGGAGTTGCCGGGGTTCCGGTACGACGTCTGCGTCTGGAAGCCGTCCGGCGGCTGGTCCGGCCCGACCGGCACCCCGGCCGACCGGTTCGCCGCGGCCCTGCCCGAACTCGCGGGCACCGCACCGGACGTGTACGTCTGCGGACCGCCGCCGCTGGTCGACGCCGTGCTGCGCGCCGCCCTGCAGGGCGGGGTGCCCCAGGAACAGGTCCACCGGGAGCGCTTCCTGGCGGGCTGAGGACCGGCGCCGCCCCGCCCCGCCCCCCGTCCCCGGGGCGGGGCGGCGCCCTGCCGGGGTTCGGCGGTTCGGCCGCCCGGCACCGGCCTTGGGCGGTAGTCTTCTTGACGCACCGTCAGGTACCGGTCGCCCGTCGAGAGGAACACCGTGTCCGACTCCCCGCAGATCGACGCCGTGCGGCGCTTCTACGACGCCAGGGGCGACCTGGACGTGATCCGGTCGGTGGTGGCCGAGGACGCGAAGTGGGACGTGGCGGAGGGCTTCCCCCGCGGCGGCGTGTACGAGGGGCTGGACCGCATCCTCGGCGACTTCTTCCCCTTCCTCGCCGACTTCCGCGAGTTCGGGTGCGTCGGCGACGCGTACTACGAGGACGGCGACCAGGTCATCGTGCTCGGCCGGTACGTCGGCCGGACGGCCGGCGGGGTGCCGGTGACCTCGCGGTTCGCCCACTTCTTCACCCTGCGGGACGGCCGGATCACCCAGCTGCGGCAGACCTCCGACACCCTGCCCATCGCCCGCGCCCTGGCGGCCGGCGAGGCGGCCGGGGCCTGATGTCAGGCTTCGGCCGCCCACGCGGCGGGTGCGGGCCGTGATCGGCGTGCGTCAGAAGGCGGAGTGCGCGAACCAGTGGTCCAGCAGCTCCTGGTCGCCGGACGTCGCGACGGCGGGGGCGGTGCGGTCGAGGCGGCCGTAGAGGACGAGCAGCAGGTCGGCGGCGGTGGCCCGGAGGGTGGCGTCGGCGGTGGTGTCCGCGCCGTCGGGGTCCAGGGCGAAGCCGTCGGGGCGCAGCCGGACCAGCCAGTCGCCCTCGCCGTCGGTGCGGGCGAAGCGGATGGTCCGGTCGTCGCCGCGCAGCTCGGCCGTCCCGGGAGCGAAGAGGGTGGCGAAGGGCAGGTTGGTGAGGAACTCGGCCACGCCGTCGGCCGCGAGGACCGGGTCGACGGTGGGGGTGAGGCCGAGTGCGACCTCGGCGTCGACCCGGTGGACGAGCGTCTCGAACAGCATCCGGCGCACCCAGAAGCGGGCGTGCTGGTCGGCGCCCCAGGCCCACATCGGCGCGTCGAGGTCGGTGAAGGCGGTGGCGGCCTCCTCGGCGGACTCGGCCAGCCAGGCCGGGTAGTCCTCGGTGCGCTCGGGCAGCCGCAGGTCGACGTCGCGGCTGCGCGGGGGCTCCTGGATCCGCTGCCGGAGCAGGACGGTGAACCAGCGCTGCACGCTGCCGGCGTGGCGGACCAGGTCGGCGACGGTCCAGCCCGGGCAGCCGGGCACCGGGAGCGTCGGGTCGGCGTGCTGCACGGCGGCGACGAAGCGGGCGGTCTCGGCGGCGACGGCGGCGACGGCGGTGCCGTGGTCGTGCGGGGTCATGGGCGTGGTCTCCGGGGACGCGGGCCTGGCGGCGCCTCGGGGCGGCGGGCGCCCCGATGGTTCATCGCATGAAATAACGTGGGCGACGGTAGGCCTGAAAGGTTGATTCTGTCAAGCATCCGCCGGGCCGAGCGCCGCCAGCAGCTCCGGGCCCGACCACCGGCGGGCGGCGCCCGGCCCGGCCCGCTCGGCCTCGTGCACCAGCGCGGCCAGCCGCGCGTTGGCCGGAGCCGCCAGACCGTGCCGGGCCGCGATCGCGACCACCTCGCCCTGGAGCGATTCGATCTCGGTCGGGCGGCCCCGCTGCAGGTCCTCCCACATGGACGACCGGGCCAGGGCGTCGATCCGCAGGCTCGCGGCCGCCACCCTCCGGAAGACCGCGTCCGGCAGCCCGAGCACCCGGGGCGTCCAGTGCGGCGGCACCGGGCCGAGCCGGGCGGGCGCGGTGCCCGCCGCCCGGAAGGCGGCGAGCGCCTCCCGCTGGCACCGGGCCAGACAGGCCCGGTACGCCCGGGTGCCCAGCTCCTCGCGCAGCGGCAGGCCGGACAGCGCGTTCACCGCGTTGTTGAGGTTCATCAGCAGCTTCGCGGCCTGGACGGCGGGCATGTCCGTGCGCAGCGCCAGGCTCAGACCGCCCGCCCGGGCCGCCGTCGCGAACGCGCCGGCCGCCGGCACGTCCTCGACCATGAGCGCGCCGCCGCTGCCCTGGTGGACGGCGGCCGGGCCGCTGCGCAGCACGTTGTACGGCACCATCCCGGCGAGCACCCGGTGGCCCGGCAGCCCGGCCCGCAGCTCGTCGGCGTTGTGCAGGCCGTTCTGGAAGCTGATCACCACCGCGCCGGGTGCCAGCCGCCCCGCCAGCTCGCGCGCGGCGGTGCGGGTGCCCGCGGACTTGACGGTCACCAGCACGTAGTCCGCGGACGCGGCGGCGGCCGCGTCGGTGGCGAGGGTCAGCCCGCGCACCTCCCTCCGGGCGCGGCCGGGGCCGGTGAGCGTCAGCCCGTCGCGGTCGAGGGCGGCCATCGCCGCGGGCCGGCCGATCAGGGTGACGTCCGCAGCGGCGGCCAGCATGCCCCCGAGGTGGCAGCCGATGCTGCCGGCGCCGAAGACCGCGATCCGCGGTTCCTTGTCCACTGCTGCTGTCCTTCCGGCGGCGGCCGGAGCCGGCGGGTCGGGTGGGCCGGCCGACGCGGTCGGAGCGGCCTGGGGAGGGCGGGTCGGGCTTGGAGCGGGGCTCGGTGCCGGGCTCGGTGCCGGGCTCGGACCCGGGCCCGGTGGCGGGCCGCTCGGGTCAGCCGGTCAGGTCCGGGTCGGTGGCGGCGATCTGCTCGAAGAGCGGCTGGGCCTGGAACCAGCCGGCCAGGTCGCTGCCCACCTGCCCGCGGGTGATCAGCGCGGTCTCCCGGTCGATGTGCTTGGGGGTGCCGGCCGCCATGGCGAGCAGCTGGGCCTGGCAGGAGCGTTCCATCGTGACGAACCACCAGACCGCCTCGGCGACCGACCGGCCGACCGTCAGCAGTCCGTGGTTCTGCAGGATCACCGCCTTGTGCGGGCCGAGCGCGGCGGCGATCCGCTTGCCCTCGTCGACCTCGTTCACCACGCCGCGGTAGTCGCTGTACAGCCCGTGGTCCTCGAAGAACGCGCAGGCGTCCTGGGTGAGCGGGTCGAGCCTGATGCCGAGGCTGGAGAACGCCTTGCCGTGCAGGGAGTGCGCGTGGGCGGCCGCGACCGCGTCCGGGCGGGCCGCGTGCACCTGGGAGTGGATCACGAAGGCGGCCCGGTTCACCGGCCGGTTGCCGTGCAGCAGGGTGCCCTCGTGGTCGACGAGGAGCAGGTCCGAGGCCTTGATCATGCCGAAGGGCATGCCGAACGGGTTCACCCAGAAGCGGTCGGGGTGCTCCGGGTCGCGCACGGTGATGTGCCCGGCGACCCCTTCGGAGAACCCGAACCGGCCGAACAGCCGGAATCCCGCGGCGAGTTGCTCCTTGCGGTACCGGCGTTCGGCGGCCACCGAGTCGAAGGTCGGCGGCAGCGGCAGGGTGACTCCGGCGGGCAGCGGTCCGACGGCGGCGGCGAGCGAGGCGGGCAGCGGGGTGCCCGCGCCAAGAGGCGGTGGGGTGCTCATGGCCCCAGAAGATACAATGCTGTATCCGATACGACAATGGATCCGATGCAGGGTCGAATCCGGCCGACGGGGCCGTCCGCCGGGCTTCGGGATCCGTCCGCCGCCTCCGACCGCCGACCTCCGAGTGAACCGGGACGCCACCGATGCCCAAGGGTGAGACCAAGCGACGACCGCGCACCCGTGCGGCCCTGCTGCAGGCCGCGCTGGAGACCTTCGCCGAGCAGGGCTTCCGCGCCGCCACCATCGAGCAGATCTGCGAGCGGGCCGGCTACACCCGGGGCGCGTTCTACTCGAACTTCAGCAGCAAGGAGGAGCTGTTCCTCGCGCTGTTCGACGCGCACAGCGACCGGATCGTCGGGAGGATGACCGAACTGGTCGACTCGATCGCCACCGAGGACCTCACCGTGCAGGCGCTGGTCGAGGTCCTGTGCGAGGTCGAGCCGGCCGAACGCGACTGGTACCTCGTCACCACCGAGTTCACCCTGCACGCCATCCGCGACCGGCAGGCCGCCTGGGTGCTGGCCCGGCACGACGCCCGGCTGCGCGCCGAGCTCGCCCGGGCGCTCACCGACCACCTCGCCCGGGCCGGACGCACCCTCACCGCGGACCCGGACGAGGTGGCCCGGCTGCTGATCGCGATCCGTGAGGGAGGCCTGGCGCAGAGCTACGTCGAACCCGAGCAGCTGCCGCCGGGCAGGCTCGAACAGCGCTTCCTGGAGCCCCTGTTGACGGCGCTCACCACGGACGCCACCCCCGTGTCCTGAGACGCCGGCCGCGCCCCGGCCGCGCCCCGGCCGCGCCCCGGCCGCGCCCCGGCCGCGCCCCGGCCGTGCCCCGGCCGGGAGGCCCCGTTCAGCCCGTGGCGGCCGGCCGGCGCCCCCAGGCGGTGATCATGCCGGGGGAGAGGTCGGCGAGCTCGGGGGAGGACAGGTAGGCGAGGGCCCGGTCGAGTTCGCCCGGCTCCAGGGCGGTGCCGGCCTCCAGGGCGTTGCGCATGCTGAGCCAGGTGGTGCGCCAGAAGGCGGTGACGGGCGCGTCGGGGGTCAGCGGTGGCACGTGCACCTCGGCTCCGACCTCCTGCAGGCCCAGCCCCCGCAGGAGCTGCGGGTAGCGGGTCACCCAGGTGACGTCGGTGCCGATCCGCTCGCGCAGCGCCTGCCACATGGCGGCCATGGCGTGCCGGTAGGCGGGCTGCGGCGAGTGCGCCGTGGTCAGGTCGACGGCGTCGCCGACGACCAGCCAGCCGCCGGGCGCCACCCAGTCGGCCAGGCGCGCCAGCACCTCGGCGTGCCCGGGCAGGTGCATCAGGACGAACCGGCAGTGGACCAGGTCGAAGCGGCCGGGTGCCAGCGCCGGGTCGGTGACGTCCGCCGTCGCCGTGCGCAGCCGGCCGTCCGGGCGGGCCCGGACGAACCGCGGGTCCCGGTCGAGGGCCAGGACCTCGTCGACGCCGGCCTCCTCGGCCAGCCAGTGGCTGATCGTGCCGGTGCCGGCGCCGACGTCCAGGCAGCGCCACCCCGGACCGACGCCGAGGGCGGTCAGCCGGGCCCGGGTCGTCGCGTCGTAGGCCAGCGCGCCGTAGTCGATGCGCTCGCCCTCGCCCGTTTCGTCGGGCGCGAAGAGGTCCGTTCCGTACCGTCCGTCGTCCGGTGCGGCGCGGTCTTCCGGTCGTTCGTCCACTGGGGCTCCTCTCCGGGGGACGGGGCGGAGCCGTCCGTCGGGCGGCCGCCGCGTCGGCCCGCCGTCGACGGGCTGTCACCCGTGCGTCCCACCCGCGGCGGTTCGCAACCGTCCGCCGCCGCGATCCCACCCGAACGGCCGTGTCGGCGCACGCGGCGCGCCGCCCGGGGGCAGAGTGGGGCCCGTGAGCGAGAGCGCGGCGCCGGTGGACGGCGAGGAGCACCGGGCCGGCTGGTTCGAGCTGTTCTTCGACCTGGTGTTCGTGGTGACCGTCGCGGTCCTCGCCCACGGGCTGCACGGCGACCCGGACGCCGGTGACTTCGGCACGTTCCTCGTCCTGTTCTTCCCGGCCTGGTGGGCCTGGGCGAACCTGATGGTGACGGTCAACGTCTTCGGGTCGGCCGCGCCGCGCATGCAGGCCGTGCTGCTCGGGGTGATGCCCGGACTCGGCCTGATGGCGGCCGCCGCGCCCGAGGGGCTGGGCGACCGGGCGTGGGCGTACGCGCTCGGCGCGGCCTGGGTGCGCCTCGGACTGTTCGGCATCTGGTGGGGGCACGCCCGGCACCGGGACAACCCGCTGCCGCTGTGGCGCCCGCTGGCGTACTGCCTGGCGCCGGCCGTGATCTGGGGGGTGTCGGCCGCGCTGCCGAGCCCCGAGCGGTTCGTGCTGTGGGGCCTGGGGATCGCCCTGGAGGCCACGCTGCTGGCGGTCCGGGCCGGGGTGACCGCGACGTTCTACGAGCGGATGTCGATCGAGCACCT
Source organism: Kitasatospora sp. NPDC096140 (assembly GCF_040303045.1). Taxonomy (NCBI): domain Bacteria; kingdom Bacillati; phylum Actinomycetota; class Actinomycetes; order Kitasatosporales; family Streptomycetaceae; genus Kitasatospora; species Kitasatospora sp. NPDC096140. The sequence goes on along the minus strand of NZ_JBEOUW010000018.1, from coordinate 97,765 downwards.
GGTCGAGCGGATCGGCCTGTTCGTGGTGATCGTGCTCGGCGAGAGCGTCTTCACCGTGGTCTCCACCCTCGCCGACCACTTCACCGGCGCCTCGGCGGCCGCCGCCTTCCTCGGCTTCGCGGTCGTCGCCGAGCTGGCCCTGGCCTTCTTCCGCTGGGGCACCGAGAGCGCCGCCCGCGGGCTCGACCGGGCCCAGTCGGGCGGCGCCGACACGGCGATCCGGGACACCGTGATGTACCTGCCGTTCGTGCTGATCGCCGGCATCACGGTGCTGTCGGGCGCGCTCGGCACCGCCGTCGCCGACCCCGACGACCACCTCCCGCCGGGCGCCCGCTGGGCGCTGTGCGGCGGGGTCCTCGCCTTCTACACCGCCAACGCGGCGATCTCGCTGCGGTACGGAGACCCGGCCCGCACCGTGCTCGACTGGTACGGGCCGAGCCTGGTGCTCGTCCTCGCGGCCCTGCTGCCCGCGTCCGTCCTGCTGCCCGCCTGGGGCGCGGTCGGCGTCGCGGCGGCCGTGGTCCTCGCGCTCACCGCCCTGGCCGCCCAGCGGGTCCGGAGCCGGGCCCTGGCGGGGTGAGCCGCGGGCCCGGCGGGTGAGGCGCGGTCAGTGCGGCGTGCCGGGGGCCGCGCCGCCCCGGCCGCGGTGGGCGGCGATCAGTTCGGCGTAGCGGCGGCCGCTGGTCTTCACGGTGCGCCGCTGGGTGGGGTAGTCGACGTGCACCAGGCCGAACCGCTTGTCGTAGCCGTACGCCCACTCGAAGTTGTCCAGCAGCGACCAGGCGAAGTACCCGGCCGGGCCCGCCCCCCGGGCGGCGGCCCGGGCGCAGGCCGCCAGGTGCTCCCGGAGGAACGCGGTGCGCTCGGGGTCGTGGACGCCGCCGTCCGGCCCGACCGTGTCCTGGTAGGCGGAGCCGTTCTCGGTGACGAAGATCCGTCGAACGCCGTAGTCGTGGGTCAGCCGCAGCAGCAGCTGTTCCAGGCCCGGTGCGTGGACCTCCCACGGCATGGCCGTGTGCCGCGGGTTGGGGCCGGGCACCTGGCGGAACCGGGGGGCCGGGCCGCCGGGGTCGTCGGCGACGATCTGCCGGAAGTAGTAGTTGAGGCCGAGCCAGTCGAGCGGTGCGGCGATCAGGTCGAGGTCGCCGTCGCGGACGGGCAGGTCGACGCCGTACTCGGCCCGCATGTCCGCCGGGTAGCCGCGGCCGAGGACGGGATCGAGCCACCAGCGGTTGATGTGGCCGTCGGCCCGGGCGGCGGCGGCCCGGTCGGCCGGCGAGCCGCTCGCCGGCTCGATCGGGCTGAGGTTGTTGACGATGCCGATCCGTGCGCCGGGCACGGTCTCGCGCAGCGCCCGGACCGCCAGGCCGTGGCCGAGGTGGAGGTGGTAGGAGGCCCGGACGGCCGCGGTGAGGTCGGTCAGGCCGGGGGCCATCGTGCCGTCCAGGTGCCCGATCCAGGCGGAGCAGAGGGGTTCGTTGAGGGTGGCCCAGTAGGTGACGCGGTCGCCGAGCCGTTCGCCGACCGCGGCCGCGTACTCGGCGAAGCGTTCGGCGGTGGAGCGGGCCGGCCAGCCCCCGCGGTCCTGCTGGGCCTGCGGGAGGTCCCAGTGGTAGAGCGTCGGGAACGGGACGATGCCGGCCGTGAGCAGGCCGTCCACGAGCCGGTCGTAGAAGTCCAGGCCCGCGGGGTTGACCCGGCCGTCCGCCAGGGGCACCACGCGCGGCCAGGCGATCGAGAAGCGGTAGGCGTCCAGCCCGAGGGAGCGCATCAGGGCGACGTCCTCGGGCCAGCGGCGGTAGTGGTCGCAGGCCGTGTCGCCGGTGTCGCCGCCGACGATCCGGCCGGGGGTGTGCGAGAAGGTGTCCCAGATGGACGGTGCGCGTCCGTCGGCGTCCGCCGAGCCCTCGATCTGGTAGGCGGCGGTGGCGGCCCCGAACAGGAAGTCGGCGGGCAGGGCGCTGAGGTCGGTCACGGGGCTGCCTTTCGGCGGGCGAGGGGAGGGCGAGGGGCGGGGGAGGGGGCCGGGCCGGCGGATCCGGTCATTTGACGGCTCCGGCGGTCAGGCCGGCCACCAGGAAGCGCTGGAGCAGCAGGAACCCGGCGACGACGGGCACGCTCACCACCAGGGAGGCGGCCATCACCTGGTTCCAGTAGACGTCGCCGAGCGTCGCGTAGCCCTGGAGGCCGACGGCCAGCGTGCGGGTCCGGTCGTCGGTGAGGACGGAGGCGAACAGCACCTCGCCCCACGCGGTCATGAAGGCGTACACGGCGACCGCCACGATGCCCGGGAGCGCCGCCGGCACGATGATCCGCACCAGCGCCCGTACCGGCCCGCAGCCGTCCACCAGGGCCGCCTCGTCCAGGTCGCGGGGGACGGAGTCGAAGTACCCGACCAGCATCCAGATCGAGAACGGCAGCGAGAAGGTGAGGTAGGTGAGGATCAGACCGCCGCGGCTGCCGTACAGCGCCACCCCGGTCGCGTTGCCCACGTTGACGAAGATGAGGAACAGCGGCAGCAGGAACAGGATGCCCGGGAACATCTGGGTGGACAGCACCGTGACGGTGAACAGCCGGCGCCCGCGGAAGCGGTACCGGCTCACCGCGTACCCGGCGAGCACCGCGACCAGCACCGAGCAGACCGTCGAACCGCCCGCCACGATCAGGGAGTTGACGAGGTAACGGCCGAGCGGGACGGTGTGCCAGATGTCCAGGTAGGGCCGCAGCGTCAGGGTGCTGGGGATCCACCGGAACGGGCCCTGCACGTCCTGGAGGGGCTTGAGCGAGCTGGAGAGCATCACCAGCACCGGAGTGGCGGCGAACACCGCCAGCCCGGTGAGCAGGAACCGGCGCAGCCACCGGAAGGACGCGGACGTCCCGATCATCGCGCACTCCTTCGGCCCGGGGCCCTCCGGCGGGAGGCGAGCAGCAGGTAGCCGGCCGTCACCAGCAGCAGGAAGAGCAGCAGGAGCACCGACATGGCGGAGCCCGCGCCGAAGTTCCAGGTGACGAACGAGGACTGGTAGATGTGGACGGAGAGGAGGTCGGCGGCCTCCGGGGCGGACCTGCCGAACAGCAGGTAGGGCGTGTTGAAGTCGTTGAAGGTCCACAGGAACAGCACGAGCACCAGCACGAGGTTGACCGGGCGCAGCGAGGGCAGGCTGATCCGGCGGATCTGCTGCCAGACGCCAGCGCCGTCGAGGGCGGCGGCCTCGTACAGCTCGCGCGGGATGTTCTGCAGGCCGGCGGTGAGCGTGAGGAACGCGAAGGGCCAGCTGCGCCAGACCGCGACGGTGACCAGCGCGGCGAAGCTGTGGTCGCCGAGCAGCCAGAAGGGCTTGTCGTCGACGAGGTGCAGCTGGTCGTGGAGGACGTGGTTGAGCAGGCCGGTGTCCCGCTGGAAGACGAACGACCAGGTGATGACGGCCGCGTACACCGGCAGCGCGTACGGCAGCAGGAACAGGGCGCGCAGCAGCCCGCGCCCGCGGAAGGCGTCCTGCAGCAGGACGGCGGCGACGGTGCCGATCAGCCAGGACAGGCCGACGGCGAGGACGGTGAAGGCGCAGGTGATCCAGAAGGAGTGCAGCAGCGCGCGGCCCACCGGGGCGTGGAAGTCCACGGACGTCCGGTAGTTGCCGAGGCCGGTCCACGGGGCGGTGGACCAGTCGCGGATGGTGAACTGGGTGAGCTGTTTGAAGCTCATCGCCGCGCCGACGACCATCGGCGTCAGGTGGACGAGCAGTTCGAGCAGGAGCGCCGGGAGGAGGAGGACGTAGGGCAGTGCGGCGCGGCGGCGGGCGCGGCGGCCGGACCGGTCGGGACTCCCCTCGCGGTCGCGGCGGGTGCGGTGGCCCGGGTGGGCGTCGGTGCGGTGGCCCGGGTGGGCGTCGGGGCGGTGGCCCGGGTGGGCGTCGGGGCCGGTGCGGACGGCCGGTGCGTCGGACACCTCAGTGCGCCGGCATCTGCTGCCGGGCCTTGGCGAGTTCGGCCCGGACGGCGTCGTCGGTGACGGGCCGGCCCGCGGCGGCGGCGCCCATCAGGTTCTTCACCGCGGTGCCGACCAGGGTCTCGAACTGGCTCTCCTCGGTGACCTGGGGGAGGGGCGCGGCGCTGGTCCTGAGCACGTCGGCGAGGGTCCTGAGCTCGGGCGTGGCGAAGGCCGGGTCGGCCTGGGCGTCCTTGACCGGCGGGATGGAGCCGTAGGCCCGGTTGAGCCGGATCTGTTCGTCGGTGCCGGTCATGAACTTCACGAACTTCAGTGCGCCGTCGGTGTTGTGGGTGTTGCGGAAGACGGCGAGGTTGATGCCGGCGACCATGGAGGTGGTGGCCCGTTCGCCGCTCGCGCCGGCGGGTGCGGGGACCGGCGCGACGGCGTAGTCCTCGGGTTTCATCCCGTGCGAGGCGAGGTTCGCCCCGGCGGACTGCCACATCAGCATCGCGGCCCGGCCGGTGGCGAAGTCGGCGACGGACTGGTTGTTGCCGTACTCGGCGTTGCCCGGAGCGGCGATCCGCTCGGTGCCGAGCAGCCCCACGTACTGCTTGACGGCGGCCACCGTGCCGGGGCCGTCGAAGACGGGCCTGCCGGCCGCGTCGAAGAAGTCGGCGCCGTGCTGCTTGGCGAGGGTGAAGGCGTGGTGCACGTTCTCGGAGACGTTCCCGCCCTCGATCGCGAGGCCGTAGTGGTCCCCGGAGGTGAGCCGGTGCCCGTCGGCGACCAGTTCCTCCCAGGTCGCGGGCGGGTGGTCGAGCCCGGCCTCGGCGAAGAGCCGCTTGTTCCAGTACAGGCCGTAGGCCATCGAGTAGAGCGGGACGGCGGCCGGGTCCTGGCCGGCCGCGCCGGTGGAGGCGAGGGCGGAGGGCAGGAAGCGGTCCCTGCCGCCGGCCTTGTCGAGGGCGGCGGCGTCGAAGGGAAGCAGGGCGCCGGTCGCCTGCAGCGAGGCGGACCAGGTGTTGCCGATGTTGAGGACGTCCGGGCCCTGGCCGGAGGTGGTCGCGGCGAGGATGCGGTTCAGCAGGTCGGACCAGGGGATGACTTCGAGCTTGACCTTGATCCCCGTCTGCTGTTCGAAGCTCTTCAGCTCGGGCTCCAGGACCCGGCGGTCGTCTTCCAGGCCGGTGCCCTGGTTGGACGCCCAGTAGGTGAGCGTCGTGGGGCTGCTGTTGTCGCCGCCGCCCTGGCCGCCGCAGGCGGTGGCGGTGAGGACCAGTGCGGCGGCCAGGGCGGTGGCCGCGGCGGTGCGGCTGCTGGGCATGATGGTGGCGCCCCTCTCGGACAGGGTCGGGCGAAACGGAAGGCGAAGGGAAGTACCCTGGGCAGCGGCTTACTTCACGGCGTGATTTAACGGCTGCGGGTCGTTGCGCGTCAAGGGACCGGACAGTGAGTGACGAACCGACAGGAGGGGTGCCCGTGACCGGGCGAGGCGGAAACACGGTGCGCGACCTGCGCAGGGGCAGCCGGGCCACCGTGCTGCGCAGGCTCTACTTCGACGGGCCGCTCAGCAGACAGGAGTTGGGCGCGCTCACCGGTCTCAGCGCGGGCTCGGTCAGCAACGTGACCGGCGAGCTGCTGGCCGACGGCCTGATCGAGGAGTGCGGCTCGGTGGGCTCCGACGGCGGCCGCCCGCGGACCATGCTCCGGGTCGCCGCCGGGCGCTTCCGGCTGGTGGGCGTCGACGTGGGCGAGACCCAGGTCCGGGTGGCCCTGTTCGACCTGACCCGCACCGAACTGGCCGCCGGCGACCTTCCGCTCTCCGACCGCGGCCGCGACGCCGGCCACGTGGCGGAGCTGATCCTCGCCGGGCTGGCCGACGTGCTCGACCGCACCGGCACCGCCCCCGAGGCGGTGCTCGGCGTCGGCGTCGGCGTGCCCGGCATCGTAGAGCAGGGCGCGCCCGGCACGGACGGGCTGGGCATCGTGGTGCACGGTCAGACCGTCGGCTGGGACGCCGTCCCGCTCGGCCGCCTGCTGCGCACCGGCACCGGCCTGCCGCTGTTCGTCGACAACGGCGCCAAGACGCTCGGGCAGGCCGAGATGTGGTTCGGGGCCGGGCGCGGAGCCCGGCACGCGGTGGTCGCGCTCGTCGGCTCCGGCGTCGGCGCCTGCGTCATCGCCGACGGCGCGCGCTACCGGGGGGCCACCAGCAGCGCGGGCGAATGGGGCCACACCAAGGTGCACGTCGGCGGCCGCCGCTGCCGCTGCGGCGCCCGCGGCTGCCTGGAGGCCTACGTCGGGGCCGAGGCGCTGGTCGAGCGCTGGGGGGCGGCCCCGCCCGGCGACGAGAAGGCGGGGCTGGCGGCGCTGCTGGCGGCCGCGGAGGCGGGGGAGCCGGCCGCCGTCGGACTGCTCGACGAGGCCGCCGAGTACCTCGGCGCGGGGATCGCGGACCTGGTCAACCTGTTCAACCCCGAGCGGATCGTGATCGGCGGCTGGGCGGGCCTGCTGCTCGGGCCCCGGCTGCTGCCCGGCATCCGCGCCGCGGCCACCGGGTACGCGCTGCGCTTCCCGTACGAGCACGCGCTGATCGTCCTCGGGACGCTGGGGCCGGAGGCGGTCACCACGGGGGCCGCCACCCTGCCGCTGTCGGACTTCCTGGACTCCGGCGGGCAGCTCCCCGATCGTTCGCATCTCTCCGACGCCAGCGCATAGTTCACACCCTGAGGAAAGTCGGCCCGGCGGGTTGACAGTGGCCGGACGACGGCCCGAGACTCGCCGTCAGGGACGGCCCGGCGTACAGCTGCCCGGGCGACGTCCCCGAGTCGATCCCCGGTGAACCCCGACCGCCCGGTGAGGCGATCCCCCACGGGCCGCTGCCGCGCGCCACCGGAACCCCCACCCACCTCACCTAGGGACATGCCGATGAGGCATTCTTCAGCACGCCCGCGCTCGGTACCGGGCACGGTACTGGGCCTGCTCCTGTTCCTCGTGTCGGCCCTGGCGGTGCCGGCTCCGGCGTCCGCCGCCGGCCCCCGCCCCGGCCCGGCCCCCGCTGCGGCTCGGGCCTCTTCTTCCGGCTCGTCCTCCGGCTCCGGTTCGTCCGCCGGTTCCGGCTCCGGTTCCGCCTCCGCCGACTGCGGCACCGACGACGCCGCGAAGGGCCGGCCGGCCGTCGCCTCCTCCACGGAGAACGCGGGCACCCCGGCGGGAGCGGCCGTGGACGGCGACCCCGGGACCCGCTGGTCCTCGGCCTTCAGCGACCCGCAGTGGCTGCAGGTCGACCTCGGCGCGGTCCGCCAGGTCTGCCGCGTCAGCCTCGACTGGGAGACCGCGTACGGGCGTTCGTACCGGATCGAGGTCTCGGACGACGGCGCGTCCTGGCGCACCCTGTACAGCACCGCCGGTGGGACGGGCGGCACGGAGACCGTGCCCCTCGCCGGCAGCGGCCGCTACGTCCGGATGACCGGGCTCGCCCGGGGCACGAACTGGGGCTACTCCCTGTGGGCGTTCCGGGTGAACACCTCCGACGTGCCCCCGGTCCAGGGCGGCGGCGACCTCGGGCCCAACGTGCTGGTCTTCGACCCCTCGACGCCCGGCATCCAGGCCACCGTGGACCGGATCTTCCACCAGCAGGAGGCCAACCAGTTCGGCTCCGACCGGTACGCGCTGCTCTTCAAGCCGGGCACCTACACCGGCCTCAACGTCCAACTCGGCTTCTACACCTCGGTCGCCGGTCTCGGGCTCAGGCCCGACGACACCACCGTCAACGGTGACGTCACCGTCGACGCCGGCTGGTTCAACGGCAACGCGACCCAGAACTTCTGGCGCTCCGCCGAGAACCTCGCCCTCAACCCGGTCAGCGGCACCGACCGCTGGGCCGTGGCCCAGGCGGCCCCGTTCCGCCGCATGCACGTCAAGGGCGGCCTCGACCTCTCGCCCGCCGGGTACGGCTGGGCCAGCGGCGGCTACATCGCGGACAGCAGGATCGACGGCACCGTCGGCAACTACTCCCAGCAGCAGTGGTACACCCGCGACAGTGCGATCGGCGGGTTCACCAACGGCGTGTGGAACCAGGTCTTCTCCGGCGTCCAGGGCGCCCCGGCCCAGAGCTTCCCCAACCCGCCCTACACCACGCTGGACACCACGCCGGTCTCCCGCGAGAAGCCCTTCCTCTACCTGGACGGCGCCGACTACAAGGTCTTCGTGCCGGCCCGGCGCAGCAACGCGCGGGGCGTGTCCTGGGACGGCGCGCTGCAGGGCGAGTCACGCCCGCTCAGCCGCTTCTACGTCGTCAAGCCGGGGGCGAGCGCCGCGACCGTCAACGCGGCCCTGGCCCAGGGTCTCGACCTGCTCTTCACCCCGGGCGTCTACCACCTCGACCGGCCGATCGCGATCAACCGGCCCGACACCGTGGTGCTGGGCCTCGGCCTGGCGACCCTCGTCCCCGACAACGGGGTGACGGCCGTTCAGGTGGCCGACGTCGACGGCGTGCGGCTGGCGGGCCTGCTGGTCGACGCCGGGCCCGTCCGGTCGGACGCCCTCGTGCGGGTCGGCCCGGACGGTGCCAAGGGCGGCCACGCCGCCGACCCGACCACCCTGCAGGACGTGTTCGTCCGGGTCGGCGGTGCGGGCGCCGGCACCACCACCACCGGCATCGTCGTCAACAGCAACGACGTGATCGTGGACCACACCTGGATCTGGCGGGCCGACCACGGCACCGGCGTCGGCTGGGACGTCAACCCGGCCGACTACGGCCTCGTGGTCCGCGGCGCCGACGTGCTCGGCACCGGGCTGTTCGTCGAACACTTCAAGAAGTACGACGTCGAGTGGTCGGGCGAACGCGGCCGCACGATCTTCTTCCAGAACGAGAAGGCGTACGACGCCCCGAACCAGGCCGCGATCCAGAACGGATCCACGCTGGGCTTCGCCGCGTACAAGGTCGACGACAACGTCACCGCCCACGAGGGCTGGGGGCTCGGGAGCTACTGCTACTTCAACGTGGACCCGACCATCCGGATGGACCACGGCTTCGAGGCGCCGACCCGGGCAGGCGTGCGCTTCCACGACCTGCTGGTGGTCTCGCTCGGCGGCAAGGGCCAGTACAACCACGTCATCGACGGCACCGGTGCCGCCACCTCCGGCAGCTCGACCACGCCGTCGACGGTGGTGGCCTACCCGTAGCCCGTAGCCCGTAGCCCGTGGCTCATGGCTCATGGCTCATGGCCGGGGTGCGGATCGCGGGGCTGCCGCCCTCGGGTGGCAGCCCCGCAGCGGTGCTTCCACGTCGTCAGAGCCGCCACGCCCGCAGGCTGTTCCGGGTGACGGTCAGCAAGCGCCCGGCACCGAGGTCGTGAACGGCCGCGATCCGGCCGCCGAGCCGTTCCCGCCCGGCCACCCCGCCCCCGGCGTCCAGGCGGAACAACCTTCCGCCCTCCGACGCGAGCACCGTCCCGCCCGCCGTCCCGACCACCCCCTGGGCCGCCGGGGTGCCCAGGCCGGCCCGCCACCGGCGGGTACCGTCCAGCGGATCGACCGTGACGTACCCGGCGCCGGCGGCCCGCACCTCGCGCAGCCACAGCACCCCGTCCACGAGCAGCGGCGCCTCACCCAGCAGCGGGCCCTCGTGGGTCGTCAGCAGCTCGGGCCGCCGCCCGTCGGCGCGGAGCACCACCACCGCACCCCCGTCGCAGCCCACCGCGCAGCGATCCGCGTCCACCACCGTGAACACGGGACGCCCGTCGGCACCCGTCAACGGCCGGGGGAGTTCCCAGGACGCCGACTCCCGGCCGTCCCGCGGATCGACCAGCCAGGCCCGGGCGCCGTGGCCCAGCAGGAACCCGCCCGCCCAGGCGACCGGCCGCTCCGTCGTCGCCCGCGAACCGCTGCGCCACAGCGGCCGACCGTCCGTCAGGTCGAACGCCGCCAGCGGGGTGTACCCGCGCCAGCCGCCGACGAGCACCACGCCGTCCGCGACCGCGACCTGACCGGTCCAGTGCTCCACCTCGGCCTGCCAGAGCAGCTCTCCCGTGGTGAGAGCGAGGCAGGCCAGCACATCGCGGTCCTGCGGCAGCACGAGCACCCGCCGGCCCACGACGACCAGCGCCCGCGGCCAGGCCACCGCCGGGACGTCCCACAGCGGCGTGCCGTCCGCCGCCCCCAGGCACACCAGGCGGGTGCGGCGCTCGTGCACCACCACCCGCTCACCCGCGAGCGCCAACTGCGAGTACGCGCCCCGCTGGTGCAGCACCCGCTCCCACAACTCCGTGACCACCGCAGCCTCCGCCCTCTCCCCACCCGGCCGACGCACGTCGGCGCCCGCCGGAAGGCGAACCGAGCAGGATACGCCCGGGCCGTGCCCGAGCCGACCGCGGCCCGGGGCACGGCGCAGCTCGGCCTCGCCACCGCGCGCCGTCACCCACTCGGGTGATCCGGCCGTGGCCCGGCCCGGCGCGCGGGCGCAGCACGGACACTGGGCATCCCGGCCCTTCCGCACCCGCCCCGTCCTGCTGTGTCCTGCCCCGTCCAGTGCTGACCTGCTCGGCCCTGCCCCCGCCACCGCCCGTACCCCTGACGGCAGGAGTGCCATGACCGCACCCCGCACGAGCACCACGACGGACCACCCCCCGGTCCCGCCGGCCCCGCCGGCCTCCGAGAGCGAACAGCTGCTGTTCGGCGGCCCGATGCGCTACGACTACGGCTGGGCCCGGCACGAGTTCGCCGGCGCCAAGGTGACGTTCCGGACGGTCGCCCGCCAGATGCCCCGCTTCCTGAAACTGGCCGGGCAGATGGCGTGGGCCGCCGACCGCCTGGCCCTGGTGGCCCTGCTGGCGGCGGAGGTGCTGCGCGGCGTCGCCGCCGCGGTCGCGCTGATCGCCACCAACCGGGCGCTCGGCAGCCTCCTCACCCCGGGCGACGTGACGACGGTCCTGCGCGCGGCGCTTCCGGCGGTCGTCGCCGTCGGCGTCGTCTCCGCGCTGTCGGCGGCACTCGCCGCCGTGTCCGGACTCGCCTCCGGCCGCCTGGAACCGGCCGTGTTCCGGGCGGCCACCGTGGACTTCCTGGGCATCGTCTCCCGCTCGGAGCTGGCGGCGATCGAGGACCCCGAGTTCCTGGCCGAGGTCGACTCCGCCCGCTGGGGCGCCGGATCCATCCAGCACATCATCGGCCAGGCCACCGCCGTCCTCACCGCCCTCTTCGCGCTGGTCTCCGCCGCCGGTGTGCTGTCCGTCCTCCACCCGGCGCTGCTGCCGATGCTGCTGCTCATCACCGCCCCGCGCGGCTGGGGCGCGGTGCGCACCGCCCGCCGCCGCTACCTGTCCACGCAGGCGATGCTCCAGCACAACCGCGCCGGCAGCCTGATCTCGGACATGCTGATCCGCCCGTGGTCCGCCGCCGAGGTCCGGGTGCACGCCTGCGGATCGTTCCTTCTGCGGCACTACGAACAGATGGCCCGCGCGGCCGAACGCGAACAGACCCGGCTGGCCGGGGCGAAGGCCCGCACCGACCTGCTCACCGCGTTCCTGGCCGGGCTCGCCACCACCGGCGCGTTCGCGCTGCTGGGCTGGCTGGTCGAGTCCGGCTCGATGCCGCTGGCCGTGGCCGGCACCGCGGTGGTCGCCATCCGCACCGGCTCCGCGTCCATCGGAGGCCTCGTCTCCCAGATCAACGGCCTGTACGAGGAAGGCCTGTTCGTCGCAGACCTGGAACGGCTGCGCCGCGACGGGCACCGCCGCGCGATCCCCGCCGGCGGCACGCCCCTGCCCGAACGGCCCGACGAGATCCGGGTCGAGGACGTGTCCTTCACCTACCCGGGCCGCGACACCCCGGCCCTCGACCGGGTCAGCCTCACCGTCCACCGCGGCGAGGTCATCGCCCTGGTCGGCGAGAACGGCTCCGGCAAGTCCACCCTCGCCCACCTCCTGTGCGGCGTCTACCAGCCGCAGCGGGGCCGCATCCTGTGGGACGGCACCGACACCGCCACCGCCGACCGCGCCCACCTGTTCGCCGGCATCGCCCTGCTCGCCCAGAACTTCCAGCGCTGGACACTCACCCTGCGCGCCAACCTCCTCCTAGGCCGCCCCGAAGTCCCCAGCACCCAGGCCCAGTTGGAGGAAGCCGCCGACTACGCCGACCTCGACCCGGTGCTCGCCGACCTCGACCGCGGCTGGGACACCCTCCTCGCCAAGGGCTTCGAAGGCGGCGTCGGCATCTCCGGCGGCCAGTGGCAGCGCGTCGCCCTCGCCCGGCTGCGCCACCGGGTGACCACTCCCGGCCCCGACGGCCGCCTGCCCCACCTGGTCGTGGTGGACGAGCCGACCAGCGCCCTGGACGCCAAGGCGGAGATCCAGGTCTTCGACCGGATCCGCGCGCTGACCGGGCTCGGCGTCAGCGTCGTCCTGATCACCCACCGCCTGGCCGCCACCGCCCGCGCCGACCGCATCTACGTTCTCGACCACGGCCGCCTCATCGAGGAGGGCACCCACGACGAGCTGATGGCCCGGCCCACCGAGTACCGCGAGGCCTACCGGCTGCAGGCCGCCCAGTACGGCATCGGCGACCACCTGCCCCGCCAGACCGCCCCCGCCCCCGACCCCGCCCCCGCCCCCGCGCCCGCTCCCGGCCCCGCCCCCGACCATCTGGAGATGACATGAAGCCCTTCCGCCCCACCTTCGGCCGCGCCCCCTGGCCGGACGGCCTGCGCGCCCTCCAGGTGTACGCTCTGCCGGACCTGCCGCCCGGATCGGCCCTGCACACCCTCCTCGCCGACCTGCGCAAGGCCCTGGCCGGCTTCCCCGTCGTGCCGGTGCCTGACGAACGCGCGCACATCACCCTCGACATGGTCACCTCCGGCCCGGCCGACAGCTTCACCGACGCCGAACGCCGCGAGCTGGCCGAGGAGTTGCGGGTCTCGGTGGCCGGGATCGGGCCGCTCCGCCTGCAGGCCGGATCGCCGATCGCCTACCGCACCGGAGTCCGCCTCGACCTCCACCCCGACGGCGAACTCGCCGCCCTCCAGCACCGCGTCCGCGCCGCCGTCCACCGTGTCTTCGGGCCCGACTCCACCGCCTACCCGCTCGGTGTGCTGCACACCACCGCCGCCTACGCGGCCGCCGACACCGACACCGACGAGCTGGCGCAGGCCGTCCACCGGGTCCGGCCCGGCCACGCCCCGTTCACGGTGCGCCGGATCATCGTCAACGAGGTGTTCTGGCAATCCGTCCCGGTGCCCGGTGCCGACCTGCCCGGCCGGCGGATCTGCTGGGACACCCTCGCCACCATCCGGCTCGACGGGTAGGCCCTCGCCTGCTTCCGAGGGGCGCCGGAGGGATCAGCGGGGCCGGCGGGCGTGGACGGCGTGGTGGCCGAGGGTGCGGAGGCGGGCGGTGTCCGGGGTGGCGGGCAGCAGCGGGGCGAGCGTCCGCCAGGCGTCGGCGCACAGCCGGTCGGCGTCGCGTTCGCTCGCCGTGACGGCGCCGCACCGCAGGAGGGCGTCGCGGGCCGCGTGGATGTCGGCCTCGGGTGCGCCGCCGTCGCGGACCGTGGTCCACAGGGCCTCGGCGGCGGGGCGGGGGAGCAGGGTGGCCGCGTGGGCCAGCGGCAGGGTGACCTTGCCGTTGCGCAGGTCCTCGGCCACGTTCTTGGTCAGGGTGCCGCGGTCGTCCGTGACGCCGCGCAGGTCGGCGACGTCGTCGGCGACCTGGTAGGCGGTGCCGATGGCCGTTCCCCAGTCCAGCAGTGCCCGGCTCACCGCCGCGTCGGCGCCGGCCGCGATCGCGGCGATCTCGCAGCACGCCCCCACCAGGGCACCGGACTTCAGCCGGTGGGTGGCCAGCACCAGCCTCCGCAGCGGGCCGCTGTCGCCGGCGGCCAGCGCCTGGTCCATCTCGCGGCGGTGCCCCTGGATGTCGAGGGCCTGCCCGGCGTGGGCCGCCCGCAGCGCGGCGAGGAGGACCTCGCGCATCCGGCCCTGCAACGCCGGGTCGTCGGGGGCGCACAGCCCGACGGCCCGGTCGAAGGCGAAGTAGGCGCTGGTCCCCGCGGTCAGGGCGGCGGGCAGGCCGTACACCTCGTGGGCGGCCGGTCGCGCCCGGCGCAGCGCCGATCCGTCCTGGACGTCGTCCACGACCAGGGAGCCGGTGTGGGCCAGTTCCAGCGCGGCCGCCAGGACGCCGAAGCGGTCGCCGTCGCCGCCGAGCAGGTCGACGATCTGCAGCAGCAGCGCGGGGCGCCAGCGCCGCCCGCCCGCCTCCACCATGTGCCGCACCGGTTCGGCGAGCGCCCGGTGCAGCCGCCGGTCGAGGGCCTGCGCCGTGTCGGCCGGCAGGCCGCTGCGGTGTCCGTCCGGGAGCCAGACGGCCAGCCCGGCGGGCGCGGGCGGGCAGAGCCGGTCCAGGTGGTGTCCGATCCGGTCGGCGCCGGCGGCCTGTTGTCCGGCGGTCTGTTGCCCGGCGGTCTGCTGACGGACGGTCTGCTGTCCGGCGGGCGTACCGTCCGCGGACGGTACGACGGGCTCGGTGGATGCCATGACCATCTCCTCACCATAGAGTTGGGCGCCGGGAAGACGGTGGATGCGGCGGCGGACGGCGCGGGCGCGGAACCACTGTCATCCGTATGCCCGGCCCGCCGGCCGTCCTTCCCGGGCGGCGCGCGACGCGACGCCGGACGGAACGCGGTCGCACGACTCCCGACGCCGGCGCGGCAGGTCCGGGTGGCCCCCGCACCGGGCGAGCGCTGCCTTCTGGTGTTCCCCCGGTGTTCAAGCACACGCTCCTGACGGCGCCCCGTCAAGGCCCTACGGTCCCTGGGGAACTGCGAGAAGGAGCCATGGACGAGACGCAACCGGCCGTACGCGCACGTGGTTTGACGAAGTGTTTCGGTGATGTCGTGGCGCTCGACGAGGTCGCGCTGGAGCTGGCGCCCGGGCGGATCCACGGGCTGGCCGGGCCGAACGGCGCCGGGAAGACGACGCTGCTGGGGCTGCTGCTCGGACTGGCCGTCGCCGACGGCGGCGAGCTGCAGGTGCTGGGCAGACCGGTCGGCCGGGCGTCGGCGGCGCCGTACGGGGTGGCCGGATTCGTGGACGGCCCCGGGCTGTACCCGTCGCTGACCGCCCGCCGGAACCTGGCCGCGCTGGCGGCGCTGCGCGGGCAGGGCACGGCGGCCGGGCGGGTCGACGAGGTGCTGGCCGAGGTCGGGCTGACCGACGTCGCCGACGACCGGGTACGGGGGTTCTCGCTGGGCATGCGGCAGCGGCTCGGGCTGGCGGCGGCGCTGCTGACGGAGCCGCGGCTGCTGGTGCTCGACGAGCCGTCCAACGGCCTTGACCCGGCGGGCAAGCACCACGTGCACCGCGTGCTGCGGCGGCTCGCGGGCGAGGGCGTGACCGTCGTGCTGTCCAGCCACCGCATGGACGACCTGGAGGCGCTCTGCCACGAGGTCACGATCCTCGCGACCGGGCGGGTCCGCTACTCCGGCCCGCTGGACGGCCTGGCGGCCGGCGGCCGCGCGGCGGACCACCGGCTGCTCACCTCCGATCCGCCGACCGCCCGGCGGGTCGCGATCGGCGTCGCGGGCGTGCGGGTGCTGCCGGCGGCCGGGGTGTGGCGCGGCGCCGAGGCCCTGGTGGTCCGCGCGTCGGGCCGGGCCGTCGAGGAGTTGGTGGCCGCGCTGGTGCGGGCGGAGGTGCGGGTGCGCGAGGTCGTGCCCGTGGTCCCGCCGCTGGAGGCCGCGTACCTCGCCCTGACCGAGCACCCGGAGGCCAAACCGTGAGGACGTCCGTCGCGCGCGTGAGCACCGCCCGTACGCCTGCCGCGGGCCGGGTGCCGGTGGGCCGGGTGTACCGCTTCGAGCTGGTCAAGCTGGTCTCGCAGTGGCGGATCCGGCTGCTGGTGCTGGCCTGTTGGACGGCTCCGGGGCTGTTCGTGGCCGCGGTGGCCCAGCAGGGGATGCTGCCCTCCGACACGCTGTTCGGTCGCTGGATGCACGCCACCGGCTGGGCCGGTCCGCTGGTGGTGCTGGGGTTCGCGGGGACGTGGGCGCTGCCGCTGCTGACCTCGGTGGTCGCGGGCGACGTCTTCGCTGTCGAGGACCGGCTCGGGACGTGGCGGCACCTGCTGATGACGGTCCGTTCGCCGGGGCGGATCTTCGCGGCGAAGGCGACGGCGAGCGTCACCGTGATCGTGCTGCTGGTCGCCGGACTGGCGGCATCGAGCACGGCGGGCGGGCTGGCCGCGGTCGGCAACGATCCGCTGGTCGGCGTCGACGGGCACCTGCTGGCACCGTCGGACGCCGCCGGGCGCGTGCTGCTGGCGTGGGGCTGCGCGCTGGCGCCCACGCTGGCGCTGGCCGCGATCGGGCTGCTCGGCTCCGTCCTCCTGGGGCGGTCGCCGATGGGGCTGCTCGTCCCCGCACTGGCGGCCGTCGCGATGCAGCTCGCGCAGATGCTGCCGCTGCCGGTGGCGCTGCGTCTCGCCCTGCCCGGCTACGCCTTCGTCTCCTGGGACGGGCTGTTCGCCGCCCCGGCGCGGCTCGACGAGCTGCTGGTCGCCGTCGCGGTCAGCCTGCTGTGGGCCGCGGTGGCGACCGCGCTGGCCCACCGGGTGTTCGTGCGGCGGGACTTCACCACCGGCCACGAGGACGGCGGGGGGCGCCGCGCGCTCGGCTACGGGGTGCTGCCGCCGGCCGGGCTGCTGGCGCTGGCCTTCGGCGCGCTCGCCCTGGCGACGCCCTCGACGGGGTCCGGGATCTCGCAGGCGAAGGTCCAGCACTCGGTGGCCACGGTGTTCGCGCACCTGTACCGGCTGCAGACCGACCAACTGCACCGCCCCGCCGTCACGGAGGCCCAGCTGCGGGTCTCGGCGGCGTGCGAGCGGGGTGACGGGCAGGTCGATCCGGAGGGGCCCGGCAACGACTGGCGCTGTGTCGTCACCTGGCACCTGCCCGGCACCGACGCGCCCGGGACGGCGGTCTACCAGCTCGACGTCGCCGCGGACGGGCGCCTGGTTGCCGACGGCGACGGACCGAAGGACGTGAACGGCTACTTCCTGGTGCACACCCCGGGCGGCGACGCGCCGAACCCGCTCTGGCAGTTCGACGGCCGGATCGAGCTGCTCCCCTCGGCGACGACCCCCGACTGACGCGACCACGGCGAAGAACCGGCGAAACCGGATGCACCCCGCAGAACCAGACCGACCCGATGAGCTCGACGAACCCAACGAAGGGCTGACGCCATGCAGGTAACGCGACGTCGACGTCCCCAGAAGGAGCACTTCGTCCTTCTCGGCCGCCGCGTGGGCCGCCGTGCCACGCTCGCCACGGCATGCATCACGGCCGTCGCCGTGGCCACGGGCACGGCTTTCGCGACCACCCAGCAGTTCGGCACGGACCAGGTCGGCCAGGTCACCGCCGACGGTCAGGTGATCTCCAGCGACCAGTACATCGCCCCGTACGGGAGCCGGCAGGTCATCGACAACGGCAAGCTGATGGGGTCCGCGGTCAGCCCGGACGGCGCCCACCTGGCCGCCTCGGTCGCCGACGGGGACGCGGCGCTGGTCGTGGTGGACCTCAGGACCGGGAAGGTGCAGCAGCGCGTCGGCAGCGCCAAGGCGGACGAACTGCACATCCCCAGCGGTGCGGTGGGCCAGGAGTCCCCGGTGTACTCGCCGGACGGCAAGCAGCTGTGGCTGGGCCAGCTTGACGGCTACACCAGGTTCACCGTCAACGCCGACGGGTCCCTGGCCGCCCCGGTGGCGGTGCCGATACCCGCGGACGGCGACAAGCACGCGCTGGCGTCGGGGGCGGTGTTCTCCGCCGACGGCTCGACGGTCTACGCGGCGGTCAACGGGCAGAACCGGGTGGTCGCGATCGACGCGGCGACCGGCGCGATCGGGCACAGCTGGACGGTGGGCAACGCCCCGCGCGGCATCGCGCTGGTCGGCCACAGGCTGTACGTCGGCAACGAGGGCGGGCGCCCGGCCACGGCCGACGACGACACACTCAACTCGTACGGCACCCAGGTGCCCGCCGATCCGGAGACCGGCGCCACGACCACCGGCACGGTCAGTGCGATCGACCTCGCCGACCCGGCCGCCGCCGTCGCGACCGTGGCCGTCGGCCTGCACCCGACGGCGCTCTACGCCAAGAACGGCGTTCTGTTCGTCACCGACACCGGCAGCGACGCGGTGTCGGTGATCGACACCCGGCACGACAAGGTCGTCCAGACGATCTCCACCAGGCCGTGGCCGGAGGCGTCGGTCGGCTACGAGCCCACCGCCGTGACGCTCACCGACGACGGCCGCCTGCTGGTCACCCTGGGCCGGGCCGACGCGGTGGCGGTCTACCGCTTCGCCGGTGCGCAGGAGCCGGTGAGCTACGTCGGCCTGCTGCCCACGGACTACTTCCCGGCGGAGGTCACCACCGTCGGCTCGAAGGTGGTCGTCTCCAACACCCGTGGCATCGACGCGCGGCGGCCGAACGGCACGGGCGCGCACAAGACCCACGACACCACCTCCAGCCTGACGCAGTTCACCCTGCCGAGCGACCGGGAGATCCGCTCCCGGACCGCCCAGGTGTTCCGGCAGAACGGCTGGACCAACGGCGCGGTCAAGACGGCGAACGGACACCGGGCGAAGCCGGTGCCGGTGCCGAACCGGATCGGCGACCCGTCGCCGATCAAGCACGTCTTCCTGATCGTCAAGGAGAACCGGACCTACGACCAGGTCTTCGGCGACGTCGCGAAGGGCAACGGTGACCCGACGCTGGCCCAGTTCGGGGCGAACGTGACGCCGAACCAGCACGCGCTGGCCGAGCAGTTCGGGCTCTACGACAACACCTACGACATCGGCACCAACTCGGCCGAGGGCCACAACTGGCTGATGCAGGCCGACAACCCGGAGTACACCGAGTCGTCGGCGGGCGAGTACGAGCGCAGCTACGACACCGAGGACGACGCCCTGGGCCACCAGCGGACGGGCTTCCTGTGGACGGGCGCGCAGGCGGCCAGCCGGACGGTGCGCGACTTCGGGGAGTTCCACCAGTTCCTGACCAAGCCCGACGGCGCGAGCTGGCAGAACCTGTACTGCGACGCCAGGACGATGGACGCGACCGGCGCGGGCAGCGCCTACCCGCTGGAGTCCTCCTCGCCGATCCCGTCGCTCAACAGCGTGTCGGTGCCCGGCTTCCCCAAGTTCGACACCGCCGTGCCGGACCTCTACCGCTACCAGATCTGGAAGCAGGACTTCGAGCAGAACGGCCCGGCCGACCTCAACATGCTGTGGCTCTCCAGCGACCACACCGGGGGGCCGGCGGGCCCGGCCGCGCAGGTCGCCGACAACGACCTGGCGACGGGCCGGATCGTGGACGAGATCTCGCACAGCGAGTACTGGAAGGACTCGGCGATCTTCGTCGTCGAGGACGACTCCCAGGCCGGCCTCGACCACGTGGACGGCCACCGCGCGCCGATCCAGATCATCAGCCCCTGGGCGCAGCACGGCGCCGTCGACAGCCGCTACTACTCGCAGATCACCATGGTCCGCACCATCGAGCAGATCCTCGGAATCCGCCCGATGAACCAGAAGGACAGCGCGGCCAGCCCGATGGCCACGGCCTTCACCACCGAGCCGGACTACACGCCGTTCACCGCGGTGCCCAACCGGACCTCGCTGACGGACGGCCTGAAGACGCCGCCCGCGTGCGGCGTCGACGTCCCCGCGGCGCAGGACGTCCGCGCGGCGGCGGTGCCGGCCACGACCGCGCCGCCGGCGGCCGAGCAGGCCGTCGCCGCCCAGTGGGAGGCCTGGAAGTCGCAGCAGCGGCTGACGGGCGCGAACGCCGTGCCGGACCACGCGAACCCGGCGCAGATGGAGCACCTGGTCTGGTACCAGACGCACAACTGGACCACCCCGTACCCGGGGGAGAGCGGGATCCACGCGCCGAACGACGTGCCGGGCGCGTACCTGCCGTCCGCGGAGAGCGACGGCTGATCCCGTCCCCTCGGCCGGTCCGGACCCCGGACCTCCTCGGCCGGGCCGGACCCCCTCGGCCGGGCCGGACCCCCTCGGCCGGCCCGGACCCCTCCCGCCGGGGAATTTCGATCACGCCCCGGGCCGGTCAACTCCGGCCCGGGGCGCGGTCGTTCCCGCCTGTGCGGCCGCCCGCCGCGAGCGCGCCGGGCCGGCTTTGGCAGGATCCTGACACCGACTCAGGTTACCCTTGGGTAATTCAAGGATGTCGACCGGGTGAACATTCCCGGCCCCTCATGAAGGACCCGTACGTGCTCGATCACCAGTCCCGCCGTTCCGGCCGCCGTCTCGCCGGTTCGGCGCTGGCCCTCGTCGCCGCCGTCTGCGCGCTCCCCGCCGCCCCGGCGTTCGCCGACCCGGCCCCCGTCCCGGCCCCGACCGCGCCGCCCGCCGCCACCCCGCACCTGGACGCGGTGGAACGGACGCTGCGTCAGGTGTCCCCCGGCCTGGAAGGGACGGTGTGGCAGCGGACCGAGGGCAACCGGCTCGACGCGCCCGCCGACGACCCGGGCGGCTGGCTGCTGCAGACCCCGGGCTGCTGGGGCGACCCCTCCTGCACCGAGCGCACCGGAACCCGCCAGCTGCTCGACAAGATGCGCGAGAACATCTCGCGCGCCACCCGGACCGTCGACATCTCGACCCTCGCGCCGTTCCCGGACGGCGCCTTCCAGGACGCCATCGCGGCCGGCCTCAAGGCCTCGGTGGCCGCCGGGAACGCGCCGCACGTGCGGGTGCTCGCCGGGGCAGCGCCGCTGTACAACATCACCGCGCTCCCCTCGAAGTACCGGGACGACCTGGTGGCCAGGCTCGGTGACGCCGCCGGCCGGGTCACCATCGAGGTCGCCGCGATGACCACCGCCAAGACCGCGTTCTCCTGGAACCACTCCAAGCTGCTGGTCGTCGACGGGCAGAGCGTCATCACCGGCGGGATCAACAACTGGAAGGGCGACTACCTCGACACCGCCCACCCGGTCACCGACGTCGACCTCGCGCTGAACGGCCCGGCCGCCGCCTCCGCCGGCGCCTACCTGGACACGCTCTGGGACTGGACCTGCCGCAACACCGGGGTGTTCTCGGCCGCCTGGTTCGCCTCCACCAACGGCGCCTCCTGCACCCCCGACCTGGAGAAGCGGGTCAACCCGCCGGCCGGCCGGGTGCCCGCCACCGGCGGCCTCTCGGCGCTCGCCGTCGGCGGCCTGGGCGTCGGGATCCGCGACAAGGACTCCGCCTCCGCCTTCCGACCGGACGCGGTGCCCGGCGTCGACGGCGTCAAGTGCGGCCCGATCGGCCTGAGCGACCGCACCAACGCCGACCGCGACTACGAGACGGTCAACCCGGAGGAGCCCGCCCTGCGCGCGCTGATCGCCAGCGCCGGCAGCCGCATCGACATCTCCCAGCAGGACGTCACCGGCACCTGCCCGCCGCTGCCCCGCTACGACGCCCGGCTCTTCGACCTGCTCGCGGCGAAGATGGCCGACGGCGTGAAGGTCCGCATCGTCGTCAGCGACCCGGCCAACCGGGGCGTGGTCGGCAGCGGCGGCTACTCGCAGATCAAGTCCCTGAACGAGATCAGCGACACCCTCGCCGCCCGCCTCACCGCCCGCCTCGGCGACCCGGCCAAGGCCAAGTCGGCGATGTGCAGCAACCTCCAGCTGGCCCCGTTCCGCGCCGCCCCCAGCTCGGCCTGGGCCGACGGCCACCCGTACGCGCTGCACCACAAGCTGGTCTCGGTCGACGGATCCGCCTTCTTCATCGGCTCGAAGAACCTCTACCCGGCCTGGCTGCAGGACTTCGGCTACGTCGTCGAGGACCGCGCCGCCGCCGCGCAGCTCGACCAGCGCCTGCTGGCGCCGCAGTGGCAGTACTCGCAGGCCGCCGCGACCGTCGACTACACCCGCGGCATCTGCCAGGGCTGACGGTCCGTCCGCACCGGGGCCGCTCCACCCGGGGCCGTCCCCCCGGGGGGACGCTCCGCCCGGCCCTGCGCATCACACGGCCCGGCGCACCACGCGGGACAGCGCTACGGCGCCACTGTGCCACCCGGCCCGGTGCCGCCCGGACTCCCCGTCCGGCGGCACCGGGCCGGGTCGTTCCCGCGGCCGTCGGGGTACTGGCGGTGATCCGTTCCGGGGGCCATGATGACGCGTGCCGTCGCCCGCGGCCCGGCCCGGATCCACACCCTCGGAAGGTGCCATGCTGAACCTGTCGGTCCTGTTGGAGGATTCCGCCCGTAACCACCCGGACCGCGACGCGCTGGTCCTCGGCTCGACCAGGCTCACCTACGCCGAGGTCGACGCCGCCGCGAACCGGGTCGCCAACCTGCTGGTGGAGCGGGGGATCCGGCCCGGCGACCGGGTGGCGCTGAGCTGTCCCAACCTGCCGCAGTTCCCGATCGTCTACTACGGCATCCTCAAGGCCGGCGGGGTCGTCGTCCCGCTCAACATCCTGCTGAAGGCGCGCGAGGTGGCCTACCACCTGCGCGACGCCGCGGTGAAGGCGTACTTCTGCTTCGAGGGGACGCCGGGCCTGGCCATCGGCGAGGAGGGCCGGAAGGCCTTCGACGAGGTGAAGAGCTGCGAGGACTTCTTCGTGATCACCGCCGATCCGGCCGCGCCGTCGCCGGTCGAGGGCGCGCAGACGCTGGGCGCGGCCCTCGCGGGCACCTCCCCGGTCTTCGACGCGGTGGCCACCGAGGCGACCGACACCGCGGTCATCCTCTACACCTCGGGTACCACCGGGCAGCCCAAGGGCGCCGAACTCTCCCACGTCAACACGGTGATGAACGTCCTGGCCTGCAACCGGACGTTCCGGAGCACGCCCGCCACGGACAGCCACGTGCTGTGCCTGCCGCTGTTCCACACCTTCGGCTCCACCGTCCAGATGCACACCGGCTTCTCGACGGCCGCGACCCTCCACCTCGTGCCGCGCTTCGACGCGGAGGAGGTCGTGCGGCTGATGGACACCGAGGAGATCACCTTCTTCGCCGGCGTCCCGACCATGTGGTGGGCCCTGCTGGGAGCCCTCACCGACACCGTCGACGTGGACCGGATCGCCCGCAACCTGCGGATCGGTGTCTCCGGCGGTGCCGCGCTGCCGGTGGAACTCCTCGGCCGGATCGAGGAGCGGCTCCACGTCCGGATCCTGGAGGGCTACGGCCTCTCCGAGACCTCACCGGTGGTGACCTTCTCCGACCCCGCGCGCGAGCCGCGCCCCGGCTCCATCGGCGTGCCGATCTGGGGCGTCGAGATCAAACTGATCGACGCGGACTGGGCGGAGGTCACCGGGGCCGGTGCCGTCGGCGAGATCGTGGTCAAGGGCCACGGCGTGATGAAGGGCTACTTCAACCGGCCCGAGGCCACCGCCGAGGCGATCAGGGACGGCTGGTTCCGCACCGGCGACCTGGCCCGCAGGGACGAGGACGGCTTCTACTACATCGTCGACCGGGCCAAGGACATGATCATCCGGGGCGGCTTCAACGTGTACCCCCGCGAGGTCGAGGAGGTGCTGATGACGCACCCCGCGATCAGCCTGGCCGCGGTCGTCGGCGTGCCGCACGAGAGCCACGGCGAGGAGGTCAAGGCCTTCGTCATCCTCGGGCCCGGTGCCGTGGCCACCCCGGACGAACTGGTCGCCTGGGGCCGGGAACAGATGGCCGGCCACAAGTACCCGCGCATCGTGGAGATCGTCGACAGCCTGCCGATGACCGCCACCGGCAAGATCCTCAAGCGCGAACTCTCCTGAGGAGCCGACGGGCGACCGGCCGGGAAAGGCCGGCGGTCAGGAAGGCCGACGGGCACGTGCGGTCGGGCGCGGCGCCTACGCGGGGAAGCTGTCGATGAACGCCTCCCGGCCGCCGGCCAGGTCGAGGGGCGCCAGCTCCGCGTCGTAGTCGATCCACCACACCACCGGTACCGCGGGGGCCAGTTCGTGCAGTGCCGTGTAGATGACGGTGAGCGGCGCGGAGTGCGGCTCCCGGTCCTCGAAGGAGAAGGCGCCGTGCCGCAGGTTGTACGCCAGCTCCGCCCAGCGGCCGGGCTCGACCTCGGCGTGGATCTCCAGGAAGTTCTCGAAGGCGCCGCTCACCGTGGCGTCCGGCCAGTGGCGGCGGACGCACTCCTTCAGCTGCTCGCCGGTGAAGGTCCACGGCCCGGTCTGTTCCTGGTCGGCGCTGACGTAGAAGGTGGCTCCCACGGGGTGTTCTCGCTTCTCTCGGTGGTGCGGATCGGTCTCGTGTCGACTGTCACGGTACGACGCGGACGTTCCCGGTGACGCCCTTGGCGGTCATCAGGGCCTGGAAGTAGGAGCTGGCCTTGGCGTCGTTGGTGATGAGCTCCAGGTGGTTGACCTTGTTGCGGGGGTCGTTCAGCGCCGAGGCGTACTTGTCCAGCTTCTTCGCCTCGCCGTCCATCGTGTTCTCGTACGCGAACTCGAAGACGCCGTCGGCGTTGTTCAGCCGGAACGGGGACTTGCAGCTCTTCTGCTGGCCGATGTACTTGGCGTCGATCGCGGCGCCGTCCTCGGGGCGGACGCCGTCGGCGTCCATGCCCAGCTCGCGGCCGGTCTCCGGGTCGGTCACCGAGGTGTACAGCCGGTACTCGGTCGATCCGGCGACCCGGACCTGATAGGCCCGGCGCGCGTCGATCTTGGGGTCGCCCTTGGCGGAGGGGCCCAGCGCCGGGAAGGTCCGGCCGTCCTGCTCCATCTGCGTCATCCAGGCCCGGACGGCGGCCTGGTCCTGCGGCGACAGCGCCGGGAAGGGGCTGTTCGGATCGCGGGGAAGCGGCGGCATCCCGGGGGTGACGGTGAACGGCGGCGGCTTGGGTGCGGGGGCCGCTGCGGCGTCGGTCGCCCCGGCCAGGACGACGGCGGTGGTCGCCACGGCGGTCAGCCCGGCGCCGACGGGGATCAGGCTCGCCGCCGCCGCGTCGACCACGGCCGCCGCCTCGGCGAGGACCGCGACTTCCGCGCTGCCCTCGACTGCCGCGGTCATGGCCACCGCCGCGGCGCCGGCCTCGGCGGCGATCGCGGCCTCGCCGCCGGCGGCCGCCACGTCGGACCCGCCGAGGGTGACGACGGTGAGCAGGATGCCCGCCCCGGCGACGATGCCGGCGGTGATCGCGAGGTCCTCCAGCGTGTCGCGCAGGTCCTCGACCTGCTTGGCGTACGCCTCGCAGGCCTGGCCGAGCTTGAACGCGGCGTTGGTGAGGCTGTTGAGCAGCGGGCCCTCGGTGGCGCAGCCGTCGTGCACCTTCGCCCAGTTCTGCGCGAAGGAGGTGACGGCGCCGGAGGTGCTGGAGGCGGTGACGCGCAGGACCCGCTTGTCGCCCTCGGCGCCGAGCCTGGAGACGAGTTCCGCGAAGCCCTTCCAGTCGCTCGCGGCCTGCCGGAGCCTGCCCGGATCGCCCTGCGGCCAGAACTTCTTGAGGAGGTCGTGGACGGCGCCGCTGTCGTTGTGCCCGGCCGCGGAGCGGAGCTTGGCCTTGGCGACCTCCTCGTCGCACTCCGGGGCGCTCGACGCGGGGAGCTTCTGCGGGGCCATTATCGAGGCTGCGATGTCGGCGTCGGTCCTGAGGTAGTTGATCGCCATCGTGTACAGGCCGTTGGAGGTCTGGCCGAGCTGGCCGACCACCTGGGCCATCGCGTCGACGAGCTTCTGCGCGGCCGGATCGTAGGCGGCGGCGAACGAGCTGCCGGCCTCGTCGTCGCCCGCCATGCCCGCCGTGGCGTCCATGGCGAACACCAGGCTCCGGTAGATCTGGGCCGCGGAGTTCTGCAGATCGGTGAACCCGGCGGACGACAGCAGCATGTCGGCCGGTTTGACGTGAAAGTCCGTCATGGCGTTCTCCCCCGATATTTCCTGACATTCACGGTAGCAAGCAATGCCGACAGTGGCTGCCCCCGGCGCGGAGGCGGAGACGAACACTGAAGCGGGCGGAGGCGGAAGCAGGAGGAATCGGGAGGGGAGGCGGAGGCGGAAACGGGAGCGCCGCCCGGCTCGGCCGACCCGAGGGCCGGGCGAGCCGGGCGGCGCGCCGCACCGGAGCGGCGGGGCTGCGGCAGCGGTCAGCGCAGTCCGGCGAACAGGTCGTTCTCGGGCACGTCCGCGCCGGTGGTGTCACGGACCCGGACGAAGGTCTCCACGCCCCACAGGTCGTTGAAGCGCTCCTTGCCCATCCGCAGGAAGAAGATGTTCTCGCCCTGGCTGGCGTGCGCGGCCAGGGCGTCGAACTTCTGGTCGGCGAACTCGGTGGTGTCCACCCAGGTGGTGATCTCCTCGTCGGGGAGGCCGATCTCCGGCATCTCGCCGGCCTCGGACTGCTCCGGCTCCTCGAAGTCCGCGCCGAACTCGCGCATGACCTCCCCGAACCGCCGCACCATCGAGTGCGGTGCGGTCGTCCAGTAGACCTTGGGCGTCAGGTCGGTGAGTTCCAGCGCCGCCATCGTGATGCGGTGCGCCTGGATGTGGTCCGGGTGCCCGTAGAACCCGTTCTCGTCGTAGGTGACGACCACGTCGGGCTGGTACCGGCGCATCAGTTCGGCGAGCCGGGCGGCGCCCTCCTCGACCGGGGTCTGCCAGAAGGAGCCGGGCGCGTCATTGGTCGGCCAGCCCATCATCCCGGAGTCGGCGAACTCCAGCAGCTCCAGGTGGCTGACCTTCAGGACCTCGCAGCTCGCCTCCAGTTCCTCACGGCGCATCGCGGCGACGGCCGCCGGGTCGTGCCCCGGGTCGCCCGGCTTGACGCCCCCGGGCCCGTCACCGCAACCGCCGTCGGTACACGTGACGAGGACGGTGCGGACGCCCTCCGCCGCGTACCGCGCGAGGACACCCCCCGTCCCGCTGGCCTCGTCGTCGGGGTGGGCGTGCACCGCCATCAGCGTCAACGGCCGGTCAATCATGAAAACCATCCTCGGGTCTGAAAGTGCTCGGTTCGAGTCTGCGGTACGGCGGCAGGCAGCCGCCCCGCATTATCGGTGCCACCGGTGACAACCCAAGGGAACGCTTGGGGTGTTCCCATGAATCCCGAGGATTGACCAGGGGGCCGGGCGGATTCGATCATCACTGCAGGGCCTGGCGGCAACCGGCTCGACCCCGCGGCGATCCGGAGGCGATCCGAACGCGACCCGGACGCGATCCGGACGCACGGTGGGGGCGCGCGGTGCCGACCCACGACGTGCCGAGAGGAAACCACCGTGTCCGTTCCGTCCGAGAAGAACCGCACCACCCCCGCCGAGCAGACCGACGCCGTCCCCCGCCGGACGGTGGCGGTGCTCGGCCCCGGGGGAGTCGGCGGCCTGCTGGCCGCCGTGCTGTCCCGCGCCGGCCACCGCGTGATCTGCCTGGCGGGTGAGCCGACCGCACGCGTCCTGCGCCGGGACGGCATCCACGTCCGCAGCCCCCAGTTCGGGGAGTTCACGGCACGGGTCGAGGCGCGCACCGAACTGCACGAACCCGTCGACCTCTGCCTGGTGACGGTCAAGCAGACCGCCCTGACCGCGGCGGTGGAGCGGATCGCCCCCGAGGCGGTCGCCGACGGCGTGGTCGTGCCGCTGCTCAACGGGGTCGAGCACGTGGCCGAGCTGCGCCGGCGGTTCGGCGAGGAACGGGTCGTCCCCGGCGTGGTGCGGGTCGAGTCGACCCGGGTCGCCCCCGGCGCCGTCGAGCACGGCAGTCCGTTCACCGAGATCGACCTGGCCGGCCCGCCCGGGCGGCTCGCGGACCTCGCCGGGATGCTCCGGGCCGCCGGCGTCCGCACCCGGGTGATCGAGGACGAGCCGACCGTGCTCTGGGGCAAGCTCGCCTTCCTGGCGCCGTTCGCGCTGCTCACCACCCGCCACGGGCTGCCGATCGGCCGGGTCCGTACCGAGCACCGGGCCGAGTTGACGGCCCTGGTCGCCGAGGCCGCCGCCGCCGGCCGGTTCTGCGGCGCCGCCGTCGACCCGGACCGCACCCTGGCGCTGTACGACGCCTTCCCGGCGGAGGCGAAGTCCTCGATGCAGCGGGACGCGGAGGCGGGCCGCGCGCTGGAGCTGGACGCGATCGGCGGTGCGCTGCTGCGCGCCGCGGACCGGCAGGGTGTCCCCGTGCCGCTCGCCGCCCGGCTGGTGGCGGAGCTGACGGCGGGGGCCGCGACGCGTTCCTGAGGGCACGGGCCGGCCGCGGCGGGAGCTGCTGCGGCCGGCCGCCGGTGCCCCGGTCCGGCGGTGAATCGGCCCGTCGGCCCGGCGCTCGGTCAGCCCGTCGGTCAGTCGGTCAGTCGGCCTGGTCCGGCGGGAAGGGCACCGGGTAGGCCTCGGCGAAGTCCGCCGAGCGCGAGACCTCGCGCCACTTGGTGTCGTCCGCGAGCAGTTCGCGGTCCATGGCGATGGAGCCCTCGGCCGCGTTGACGCCGAGGGGCAGGTGGTGGGGGATGTCGCGCCGCTTGGCCATCCGGACCAGGATCTCGGCGGCGCGGACGGGGTCGCCGGCCGTGCTCGCTCCGTCGCCGCCCTGCCGCAGCCGCCGGTGGACGGCACCGACCGTCTCGTCGTAGGCCTCCGGGATGTCGTGGACGAGCATCGAGGAGCCGGCCCAGTCGGTGCGGAAGCCGCTGGGTTCGACGACCAGCACCTTCACTCCGAACGGCGCGGTCTCGGCCCGCAGGACGCGGCTGAACCCGTCGATGGCGAACTTCGCCGCCTGGTAGGAGGCGATGCCGGGCGAGCCGCCGACCCTCCCGCCCATGGACGAGAACTGGATGACCAGGCCGCCCTTCTGCTCGCGCAGCACCGGGAGGGCGGCCTTGGTGACGTTGTAGACGCCCCAGAAGTTCGTCTCGAACTGGGCGCGGAAGTCGGCGTCCTCGGTGGTCTCGATCGGCGAGACGTTGGCGTAGCCGGCGTTGTTCACCAGCACGTCGATCCGGCCGAAGTGCGCGTGCGCCTCGGCGAGGGCCGCGCGGGCGGCCTCCGGGTCGGTGACGTCGAGCCCGACCGGGAGCACCCGGTCACCGAACTCCTCGACGAGGTCGCTGAGTTGATCAGGGCGGCGGGCGGTCGCGGCCACCCTGTCGCCGGCTTCGAGGGCGGCGCGGACGAGGGTGCGGCCGAAGCCGCGGGAGCTGCCGGTGATGAACCACGTCTGGTCCGCGGTCTGTTCCACGATCTGTTCCACGATCTGTTCCATGCCATTAGTAAAACACCGTTGCGGTAATAGCGCAACAGTGTTGCGGTAATACGGCAACGGCGTTGCTCTACGATGGCCGGGTGGAAGCAGCAGCATCGGAGTTCCGGCGGGCGCGCTCGCCCGAGGCCAAGCGGCAGCGCGAGGCCTCGATCCTGGAGGCGGCCCGGGCACTCGGCCGCGAGCGCGGCATCAGGGACGTCTCCCTGACCGACATCGCCGCCGCGGTGGGGATGCACAAGTCGGCGCTGCTGCGGTACTTCGAGACGCGCGAGGAGATCTTCCTGCGGCTGACCGCGGAGGGCTGGCAGGAGTGGTCGGACGCGCTGTCCGCCCTGCTGCGGGAGGCCGAGGACCCGGGGCCGGCGGCCGTGGCCCGGGCGTTCGCCGGCACCCTCGCGGCTCGCGGGCTGTTCTGCGACCTGCTCGCGCACGCGCCGCTCAACCTCGAACGCCACGTCTCGCTCGACGCGGTGCGCGACTTCAAGCTCGCCACCCGCGCGGCCCGCGAGCCGATCACCGCAGCCGTCCGGGCGCAGGTGCCCGCCCTGAGCGACCAGGACGTGGTCGACCTGGTCGCCACCGCCGTCTCGCTCGCCGGGGCGATGTGGCAGATCGCGAACCCGGGCGCGGAGGTCGCGGCCCTCTACCGCAGCGACCCGCGCCTCGCCCACGCCGTCATCGAGGTCGAACCCCGGCTGGCCCGCATCCTGACCGCGACGATCGTCGGGCTGGCCGCCGAGGCCGCTTCCGCACGGGACTGACCGCCCGGGCGCGCCCTCGACGGGAGCGGACCACCGCTGGTCGGGACGGAACCTCTCGCGGATCCCGAGTGCCCGGCCGGACGGCCTGTGGAGCCGGCCCCGACGATCGCTGGAGCCCGCTCGCCAGGGCTCCGGCGATGCGATTCCCTGATGGCGGGCCGGAGACCGCCGGTGGGAGACACGCCGCGGTTCCGACTCCGTACCACCGCACTTCCAGCAGGCCGGGCCTGCCGTGAACAGCCTTCCAGGACTTTCCAGGACAGCGGATCAAGGGAGAACGCGCGTGAAGATCAGCCGGAAGCTCGTCGTCAGCGCCGTCGCCGGCGGCATCCTCGCCGGGACCGTCGCGCTCGCCGCGCCGGCCAGCGCCGAGGTCAAGCCCATCGACTGCGCTGCCTCGCAGTACCGCGGGGTGACCGTCTACTCCGGTGGCCCGAACAACTACCACGCGGTGCGCTGCTTCGGTTTCACGGGCAGCGGCTCCCAGACGCTCAGCGTCTGGATGACCGGCACCTCCGCCGTGGGCTCGGGTGTGAACACCGGTTACACCAACTACTACACCAGCGGCGGCCGTGACACCGGCGCGCGCTTCAACCCGTGGAGCATCACGCCCTACATCGACATGAACTCGACCACGTACTCGGTCAACATCTGGTCCTAGTCTCCACCGCGGCGGGCGCCGGGCACGGTCCCGGCGCCCGCCGCCGCTCCCAGGGACGGTTCGTCATGAACGCATTGCGCGGTACGACCCGACGCGCGGCCGGGCTGCTCGCCCTGGCGGTGTCGGTCGCGGTGTCGGCGGCGGCCGTCGCGGGCTGCGGGCCGGCCTCCGGCGGCGGCGCCGCGGCGGCGGTGCCCGCCATCGGCCCCGTCGCGACCATCACGACGGTGGAGCAGATCGTCCGGCCCATCGACACCTACCTGGTGACCCCGCAGCAGGTCACCACCCTGCAGGCCGCCGCGAACGCCCTGAACGCGCGGTGCATGCGGGAGTTCGGACTGCCGCCGGTGGCCTCCGACCTCATCGGGTTCGACGAGCAGGCCCTGCGGTACGACCGCACGCACGCCCCGCTGTACGGCTTCTTCGACCCGGAGCGGGCCGCCGTGAGCGGGTACGACCGGGTTCCCGAGCAGTCCGCGCCGGCCGCGCCCGTACCCGCGGCCGCCCCGCCCTCGCCGGAGACGATGACGGTGGAGCACGGGGTGGACCCGACCGGGAAGGCGGTGCCCGCGTACGCCGGCAAGGCCGTTCCGGCCGGCGGCTGCAAGGGCGAGAGCACCCGCGGCGCGGGTGGCGCCCTCCCGCTGCCCGACCCGCAGGCCCTGCCGGACCACGGCCCCGGGGTCCCCACCGACGATCCGCGCGTCCGCGCCGCCTTCGCCGCGTGGAGTTCCTGCATGGCGACCAAGGGCTACCGCTACCCGACGCCGCAGGACGTCCTCGCCGACACCTCCCTGCTGCCGGGGACGGCCGAGGTGAACGGCGTGGTGTCCGTCCGGCACTCGGCGCGGGAACTCGGGCAGGCCTCCGACGACGTGGCGTGCAAGCTGTCGACCAACCTGGTCGGCATCTCGCTGGCCGTGCAGTCCGCCTACGACACCCGGTACATCGAGAGCCACGGCCCGGCGCTGGCGGAGTACCGGCAGCGGATCGAGGACCGGGTCCGCGCGGCGGAGCGGATCCTCGGCGAGCAGGGCGAGGGCTGAGCCCGCCGGCTCAGCGGCCGGTGAGCAGTCCGGCCACCAGGGAGCGCAGCCCGTCCTCGTAGGTGTCCTCGGCGGTCAGTCGCTCCCAGTGCTCGCCGACCTCCGCGAGCCGGGGCAGCGCGACCGGGTCGAGTCCGGCGAAGACCTGTTCGCGGTAGGTCGGGCGGTCGTCCGCGGCACGGCGGCGGGCCGCCGTCGCCCGGACCACGATCTCGCCGGCGGTGTAGTACCAGATCGCCCGGTAGCCCTGCACGGCCCGTTCGGGCGGGAGCCCGCAGTCGACCAGGCCGTCGACGATCTGCTCGACGAACCACAGGGCGTGGGTGGACATCAGGTCGTCGGCCGTCAGCACCTCCACGATCCAGGGGCAGGCGGCGAGCGCCCGGTGGATGGCGGCCGCCGCGGTGACGACCCGCTCGCGCGGCTCGGCCGGCAGCCCGGTGGGCGTCAGGGTGCGGGCGGCGTGGTCGTCGAGCAGCAGGACGAGCAACTCCTCCTTGTCGCGGACGTGGTGGTAGAGGGCCATCGGCGTGCTGCCGACCTCGGCGGCCAGGCGACGCATCGTCAGCTTCCCGACGCCCTCCTCGGTCACGATCCGGCGGGCCGCGCCGACGACCTCCTCGCGGGAGATGCGGGGAGGGCGGCCGGTGGCCTTGCGCGGTGCGGCGGGCTGCTGCGTCATGCCCCCATCATCCCCCGGCGCTCGACAGCGGAGATCGTCCGGGGTAGTTTCCTTACATGTACAAAAACTCGTTACGCCCCGGCCTGGTGCTGGCGGCGGTGACCGTCGCGCAGTTCGTCTTCGCGCTGGACATGTCGGTGGTCAACGTCGCCCTGCCCGCGATCCGCACCGCCCTGGGATTCGCACCACTCGACCTCTCCTGGGTCGTGCACGTCTACGCACTCACCTTCGGCGGCCTCCTGCTGCTCGGCGGCCGCGCCTGCGACCTCTACGGCCGGCGGCGCCTGCTCGTCACCGGCCTGGCCGTCTTCGGACTCTGCTCCCTCGCGGGCGGGCTGGCCCAGGAGCCCTGGCAACTGGTCGCCGCCCGCGCCGGCCAGGGCATCGGCGCCGCGGCCGCCGCCCCGGCCGCGCTCGCGATGCTCACCACCACGTTCACCGAGGGCCCCCGCCGGGTCCGCGCGCTCGGCGTGTGGAGCGCGGCCAACGCGGCGGGCGGCGCCCTCGGCGTCCTCGCGGGCGGACTGCTCACCGAGTACGCGAGCTGGCGCTGGGTCATGCTGGTCAACCTGCCCGTCGTGGCGGTGGCCCTCGCGCTGCTCCCCGCGGCCGGGCCCGCCGACGTACGGCCTGCCGGCGAACGGCCCGTCGGCGTACGGCCTGTCGGCGAACGGCCCGTCGGCGTACGGTCCGTCGAGGAACGGCCCGCCCGGCGGGAACGGCCGGACGTGCCCGGCGCCGTCCTCGCGACCGGGGGAGTGGGGCTGCTGGTGTTCGGCGTCGTCCGGACCGAGGCCCGGGGGTGGACCTCCCCGGCCACCCTGGCCACGCTCGCCGCCGCGGCCGTACTGCTGGCCGCCTTCGTCGTCACCGAAACCCGGGCGCCCGCACCGCTGTTACGCCTCGGCCTGCTGCGCAGCCGCTGGGTCGCCGGGGCCAACCTGCTGGTGTTCCTGGCAGCCGCAGGGCAGTTCACCGCCTTCTACTTCGTCTCCCTCTACCTGCAGCAGGTGCTGGGCCTGGGCGCGGCGGCCACCGGTACCGCGTTCCTGCCCTTCTCGGCGGGGCTGGTCGCGGGCACCGTCGTCGCCACCCGGGTCACGGCGGCCCGCGGCCCGCGCGCCGCGCTCGTACCCGGCGCCCTCCTGGCCGCCGCGGGCCTGGCCTGGTTCGCCGGCATCAGCCCTGACGGCGGGTTCCTCACCGACGTCCTCGGCCCGTCCCTCGTGACCAGCATCGGCACCGGGCTGGTGCTCGCGCCGGTCGCCGCCGCCGCGACCACCGGCATCGCCGCGCACGAAGCGGGCCGGGCCTCCGGGCTGCTCAACAGCTCGCGCCAACTCGGCGGCTGCGTCGGGCTGGCCGCCCTCGCCACCGTCGCCGCCCACCGCACCGGAACCTCCACCGACCCCGGCGCGCTCAACGACGGCTACGCCCTGGGGCTGGCCGTCTGCGCCGCCCTCTTCGTCCTCGCGGCGGTCGTGGCGACCGTCGTGCTGCCCCGCCGCCGGCCGGACACCCCCGGCCCCCGACCCGCCACCCCGGCGGAGAAGCAACCGGAAGGAACCCCCGCATGACGACGACCCCGACCACCGCGGTCGACCTCTTCGCCTCGGCCCTGCACATCCACCCCGACGGGACCGTCCTGGCCACCGGACGCCGGATGACCGGCGGCGACCCCGGCGCCTGGCAGGTCGCCACCTTCCACGTGGAGACCGACGCCGACGTCCACGCCGACCACTGGGAGATGCACCCCGCGGCCGAGGAAGCGGTCTGCTGCCTGACCGGCGGAGTCCGCGTACACTTCCGCCCCGCCGCGCCCGGGGACGCCGAGGAGACGGTACGGCTGACGGCCGGCCGCGCGGTCATCGTCCCGCGGGGACGCTGGCACCGCCTGGAGCTCGACACCCCCAGCGACCTGATGTCGATCACCCTGCGCACCGGCACCCGCCTCGAACGGCGCGGCGACACCCGCCTCGAACGGCGCACCGGCTCCCACTGAACCGGAGGCCGCCGGCCACGCGGCAGCGGCGCCCCGGAACGCCGCGAAGCCCGTGGTACCGCGGTACTACGGGCGCGCCGATGATCGGCCCCCGGTACCACGGTCCGGGCCGTCCCCGCCCCCTAGCGTGGAAGACCAGGGCGGCCGGGACGGCCCGGCCCCGGAGCACAGGGATGACCGATGATCGAGGCGCACCAGCTGACCAAGCGGTACGGCGAGAAGACGGCCGTCGACCGGCTGGACTTCACGGTCCGGCCCGGTACGGTGACGGGCTTCCTCGGGCCCAACGGGGCGGGCAAGTCCACCACCATGCGGATGATCGTCGGACTCGACGCCCCCACCGGCGGGACGGTCCGCGTCAACGGCCGCCGCTACGCCGAGCACGCGGCGCCGCTGCAGGAGGTCGGCGCGCTGCTGGAGGCCAAGTCGATCCACCCCGGACGCTCCGCCTTCAACCACCTGATGGCCCAGGCCCACACCCACGGCATCCCGCGCCGCCGGGTCGAGGAGGTCATCGAGATGACCGGGCTGCAGTCGGTGGCCCGCAAGCGCGCCGGGGCGTTCTCGCTCGGCATGGGCCAGCGGCTCGGCATCGCCTCGGCCCTGCTCGGCGACCCGGCCACCGTGATGCTGGACGAGCCCGTCAACGGCCTCGACCCCGAGGGCGTCCTGTGGATCCGCAACCTCCTCACCGGGCTCGCCGCCGAGGGACGCACCGTCTTCGTGTCCTCGCACCTGATGAGCGAGATGGCCCTCGTCGCCGACCACCTGATCGTCGTCGGCCGCGGCCGGCTGCTGGCCGACACCACCGTGCAGGACCTGGTCCGCGAGGCCGGCGGCGACGTGGTCAAGGTCGCCAGCGCCGACCCGGCCGGGCTGCGCACCGCGCTCGCCGGACCGGGAGTGGAGATCACCGGCCGGGCCGGTTCGGAGGAGCTCCTCGTCAGTGGCCGCACGGCCCGCGAGATCGGCCTCGCCGCCGCCGAGCAGGGCATCGCCCTGTTCGAGCTCACCCCCCGGACGGTCTCCCTGGAGGAGGCGTTCATGGAGCTGACCCGCGACGCCGTCGAGTACCACGGCACCACCACCACCACTGCCGCCGGCACCACCGGCACCGAGACCACCAGGAGTGTGGCATGAGTACCGTCGCACCCAGCGCCACGTCCGCTCCGACGGACCTGCCCGCCGCCCGTCCCGCGTACAAGGTCACGGCGCTGCGCGTGCTGCGCTCCGAGTGGGCCAAGCTGTGGTCGCTGCGCTCCACCTGGATCACCCTCGGCCTCGCCCTGCTGTTCCTGGTCGCGTTCGGCCTGATCGCCGCGTCCCAGTTCAAGTCGCGGATCAGCGACGGCCGCCCGATGGACCGGGACTTCGCCGCCGCGAGCACGCTCAGCCTGTCGCTGTTCGGCACCAACTTCTCCCAGCTGGCACTCGGCGTCCTCGGCGTACTGGTCGCCGCCGGCGAGTACTCGACCGGCATGATCCGCTCCACGCTCGCCGCCGTGCCGCGCCGCCTGCCGGTGCTGTGGTCCAAGGCCACCGTGTACGGCGTGATCGCGCTGCTGCTCGGCACCGCCGGCGCGTTCACCGCCTTCCTCGTCGACAGCCGGATCCTCGCGAGCACCCGCGCCGCGATGACCATCTCCGACGCCGGGGTCGTGCGCGGCCTGTTCGGGGCCGGGCTCTACCTCGCGCTGGTCGGCGTGATCGGCGTCGCGCTCGGCGCCCTGCTGCGCTCGGTGGCCGGCGGCATCGCGGTCCTGGTGGCCTCCCTGATGCTGATCCCCGGCCTCACGGCGCTGCTGCCCAGCTCCTGGCAGGACCACATCAGCCCCTACCTGCCCAGCCACGCGGGCCAGGCGATGTTCGCCCTCCAGCACGACGCCACCACGCTCTCGCCGACGGCCGGGCTGGTCGTCTTCCTGGGCTGGACGGTCCTCGCCCTGGCGGGAGCCGCCGTACGCCTGGTGCGCACCGACGCCTGACCCACCCATCAGGCCCGCGGCACCCGCGGCACCCACGAGGCCCGCGGCACCCGCGGGCCTGAGAGACTCGGAGGGCGGCGTCGGCACGGACCGGCGCCGCCCTTCACGATCCCGTCCGCGAAACCGTCCACGATCCCGGGCCGGATCCCTTCCGCGATCGTCCCCGCGATCGCCGAGCGCTTGCAGAACCACGGAGGTGCCCCCGGTGAGCGACCACGTCACCTCCACGGACCCGTCCGGCGGAGCCGAGATCCTCTCCGGCCCGGTGTTCGCCCGCCTGGCCCGGATCGGCCAACGGGTGCGCCAGGCCGACCGTGACCACCCGTGGGTGCTCGACGCCGCCGTGGTCGTCGCCGTCTTCGTCGTCTTCTGCCTGCCCGACCTGTTCCCCTGGCACGGCGACGACGGCCCGCGCGAGCACCGGATCGTCCTCGCCCGGCCGCCGCTGGCCGCGATGCTCGCGCTGCAGGCGGGCCTGGTTGTGCCGCTGCTGTGGCGCCGCCGCCGGCCCACGGAGGCCTTCGTCGCGATCATGGCGGTGTTCGTCCTGCAGTGGTCGCTGGGCGTCGGCCTGCGCGCCGACGCCGCCCTGCTGGTCGCGCTCTACAGCCTGGCCCTGCACGGCCGGCTGCGGCACCTGGCCTGGTCCTGCGGCGCCATGGTCGGCGCCATCGCCCTGGTCGCGGTGGCCGTCTCCGGCGGCGGGCTGCCCGTCGGCGACGCCCTGTTCTTCCTGTTCAGCGCCGCGACGGCGGCCGTCGCCCTCGGCATCGCGGTCCGCATCCGGCGCGCCCAGCTCGCCGGACTGCGCGAACGCGCGGCCCGCCTGGAGATCGAACGCGACCAGCGCAGCCGGCTCGCCGCCGCCACCGAGCGCGCCCGGGTGGCCCGCGAGATGCACGACATCATCGGCCACAACCTGTCCGTCATCGTCACCCTCGCCGACGGCGGCGCCTACGCGGCCCAGGCCTCCCCCGAACGCGGCCGGGAGGCCCTGGAGCTGATCGGCGACACCAGCCGCCAGGCCCTCGGCGAACTGCGCCGGATGCTCGGCGTCCTGCGGGAGCAGGGCGAGGAGACCGCCGAGTTCACCCCGCAGCCCGGCATCGCCGACCTCGACGGGCTGTGCGCCCGCATCCGCGCCGCCGGCCCGCAGGTGGTCTACACGGCGGCCGGCGACCTCGGCCACCTCGACCCGGGCATGCAGCTGATGGCCTACCGGATCGTCCAGGAGTCGCTCACCAACGCCCTCAAGCACGCCGGCCCCGACACCCGGGCCCACGTCACCCTGACCGCCGTCACCGACGGCCTGCGGGTCCGCGTCCAGGACAGCGGCCCGCCCCCCGGCGTGCGCACCCCCGCCCACCCCGGCGGCGAGGGCCAAGGCCTCGCCGGCATCCGCGAACGCGCGGCGCTGTACGGCGGCAGCGTCACGGCCGGACCGGGCCCCGGTGCAGGATGGACCGTGGAGGCCGTACTCGACCTCACCCCCGACCCGACAGGCGGCCCGACGTGACCACCGTCCTCATCGTGGACGACCAGCCACTCCAGCGCTACGGCTTCCGCATGCTGCTGGAGAGCCAACCCGACACCGAGGTGGTCGGCGAGGCCGCCCACGGCGCCGAGGCCGTCCGGCTGACCGCCGACCTGCGGCCCGACGTCGTGCTGATGGACATCCGGATGCCCGGCATGGACGGCATCGACGCCACCCGCCGGATCGTCGCCACCGGCGGCCGCTCCCGCATCCTCGTGCTGACCACCTTCGACCTCGACGAGTACGCCCACGCCGCCCTGCGCGCCGGAGCCAGCGGCTTCCTGCTCAAGGACGCGCGCCCCGAGGAGCTGCTCTCCGGGATCCGCTCCGTCGCCGAGGGCGACGCCGTCGTCGCACCCGCCATCACCCGTCGACTGCTCGACACCTACGCCCACCACCTGCCGGTCCGCCCGCCCGGCTCGGTACCCGCCGCCGACCCGCAGCTGGAGGCCCTGACCGAGCGCGAACGGGAGATCCTCGTCGCCATCGCCCACGGCTGGACCAACGGCGAGATCGCCGCACGTCTCGTCCTCGCGGAGTCGACCGTCAAGACGCACGTCAGCCGGGTCCTGGCGAAGATCGGCGCCCGGGACCGCGTGCAGGCGGTGATCTTCGCGTACGACCGCGGGCTGACGCGGCCGCAGCCGCCGGTCTGAGCCGCGGCGGGCGCCACCGGCGGTCGGGCGTCCGGCGAGCGGTCCGGGGGTGCGCGCGGCGAGCGCGGCCCGAGCGGGTCAGGCTGCGCCGCCGGTGTCCGGCGGTGGGGCGGTGGGCTGGAGCGGGTGCAGGACCACGGCGCCGATCGCGAGCCATCCGGCGGCGAGGAGCCAGCTGCCGAGGACGTCCAGGGGCCAGTGCACCCCGAGGTAGATCCGGCTGAGGCCGACCACCAGGGTGAACACGGCGGCCCACCCGGCGGCGGTCCGGGCCGCCGCCGGGTGGGCCCGGGCGACGGCCAGGGCGAGCAGGCCGGAGCTGACGGCGGAGGTGAAGGAGTGGCCGGACGGGAAGGAGAATCCGGACGCGTCCGTCGCCCACTCCGCCTGGGGCGGCCGGGGCCGTCCGCAGGCGTGCATCAGGCCCAGCCGTAGGAGCTGGCCCGCGATCAGCCACAGCACCGGCGCCGCCAGCTGGAGGGCGGCTCGGCGGACGGGCCGCGGCGCGGGCGTGGCGCGGACGCTGACGGCCCCGGCGGCCAGGGCGAGGAGGTAGGGCACCACGGCGCTGCCGAGCCGGGTGAGTGCGACGGCCGAGCTCCGGGCGACCGCCGGGCGGTGGTCGGCGGCCCAGTCGGCGGCCGCCCGCTCGAAGGGGAACGGCGCCCAGGCGCGGGTGGCCAGCAGCACGGCGAGGGCGGTGAACAGCGCGGCGGCGACGCCCGCGACGAGGAGCCACCGTCGCCTGGCGCGGGCCTCCGGCGCGGCGGGCCGGGGCGGGCGCACGGTCCTCGGCGGTCGGTTCATCGGGCACGACGCCTTTCCTCGGGGCCGGGAGCCTGCCGCTGCCGCCGACCGGGCGGACGGCGGCGCAGTCCCCATGCTCGCGGCGACCACCGTCCGGCTGGGCGCTGCCACGCCCGGTCGGCTGCGCCCGCCCGACGGCGACGGCGTCGGCATTGGACACCCCGAAGCCGACGCCGACTGCTCAGCCGGTCACCGGGATCCCCGCGTGTCGCAGGGCGGAGCGGGCTGCGTGGATGCCGCACAGGCCGTGGACGCCGGCGCCGGGTGGGGTGGCGGCGGAGCAGAGGTGGACGCCGGGGATGCCGGTGGCGTACGGGTCGAGGGCGGCGCGCGGGCGCAGGACGGTCTGGCGGGCGGTGTTGGCGCCCGTGCTGATGTCGCCGCCGACGAGGTTGGGGTTGTGGCGGGGCAGGTGGCGGGTCGGCAGGGTGGTGGTCGCCAGCACGCGCTCGCGGAACCCGGGCGCGAAGCGTTCGATCTGGGCGAGGACCGCCCAGGAGGCGTCCCCGTCGTAGCCGTGCGGCACGTGGGCGTAGGCGTACACGGGGTGGACGTCGCCGCGGGAGCGGCCGGGGTCGGCGAGGTACTGCTGGGCGACCAGGACGAAGGGGCGTGCGGGCAGCCGGCCGCGGGCGGTCTGCCGTTCGGCGTGGGCGACCTCCTCCAGGGTGCCCCCGAGGTGCACGGTGCCGGCCCGGCGGCAGTCCGGGTGGCGCCACGGGACGCCGCCCTGGACGGCGAAGTCCATGCGGAACGCCGCGGGCCCGTACCGCCAGCGCCGGTAG
Organism: Kitasatospora sp. NPDC096140; assembly: GCF_040303045.1. NCBI lineage: Bacteria > Bacillati > Actinomycetota > Actinomycetes > Kitasatosporales > Streptomycetaceae > Kitasatospora > Kitasatospora sp. NPDC096140. The sequence continues at coordinate 57,730 of NZ_JBEOUW010000018.1, read as the reverse complement.
GCGCGCCGTACGCGTGGGGGCAGCCGGTCGCCGCAGAGGTCGGCGGCCGCGCCGGGCGCGACGTCCAGCAGGACGATCCGGCAGGGCGGCAGGTCGGCCAGCGCGCGGACCGGGTGTCCGGTCTCGATGCGTCCGCCGAGTTCGGTGAGCCGCGCCGCGAGGGCCGCGGTGATCCGGCCGGAGCCGCCCCGGGCGACCGGCCAGCCGCGGTGGTGCGCGGCGGCGAGGAGGAGCAGGCCGACGGCGGAGGTGAGGGGCCGGTCGAGCGGGCGGAAGGCGTGTGCGGCGGCGCCGGCGAACAGGGCCCGGGCCCGGGCGGTGCGCCAGGTGCGGGCGAGCAGCGTGGCGGGCAGGGCGGCCCGTCGGCCGAAGTCGGCGAGCAGCAGGGGGTGCCGGGGGAACCGCAGCAGGGGGCGCAGGACGTCCTCGGCCAGGGCGTCGAAGTGCTCGCCGGGCCGGGCGAACACCCGCAGCCAGGCGTCGGCGTCGGCGCCCAGGGCGCGGGCGGTGTCGCGGACCGATCGCACGGCCGCGGCCGCCTCCCCGCCGTCGAGCGGGTGCGCCAGGTCGACCTCGGGCCAGGCCCACTCCAGTCCGTGCCGGGCGAGGTCGGGGGAGCGCAGCAGTGGGGAGACCACGCCGAACGGGTGCACCGCCGAGCAGTGGTCGTGCAGCAGGCCGGGCAGGGTGCTCTCGCCGCTGCGGGCGCCGCCGCCGATCTCCTCGGCGGCCTCCAGCACGGTGACCGTGAGGCCGTGCTCGGCGAGCGTGACGGCGCCGGCCAGGCCGTTGGGCCCGGAGCCGACGACGACGGCATCGGTCATGTGCTGCCTCCCGGTGAACCTTCTCCCGGGACCCATGATGATCCCCGGTGTCCGTCTCCGCCGAGCCGCGCCGAGCCGTGCCCGCGCCGTGTTCGAACTGAGCCGTCGTCACTTTCGGTGGAGCACCGCCGTGTACGGGCCGGCACCGGTTCGGCACCGGTCCGGAACCGACGGTCGACGCAGGACACGTTGTGTCCTATGGTGAACATCGTGTCCTCGCCGAGGCGCGCCCGGCGGTCCGGCCGGCGCGGGTCGCCGCCGTGCGCTGCCCGCTGCCGTGCGCTGCCCGCTCCGCTGCGCCTCCGTCCCGCCCCGCAGGGCCGAACACCCCTGGGAAGTGAAGGAGAACCACGGCATGGCCGACACGTTCGACGCGGACAAGTCCGAGCTGGTGGACCTCGCCCACCGCCGGATGCAGGCCGCGATCCCCGACAGCGGCTGGACGGTGCGCCAGAAGCTCGCGCTGACCTGCCGCATCCTGTTCGACGCCGGGCACGACTCCGGCCTGGCCGGGCAGATCACCGCCCGGGCCGAGCGCCCGGGCACCTACTACACGCAGCGCCTGGGACTCGGCTTCGACGAGATCACCGAGTCCAACCTGCTGCTGGTGGACGAGGACCTCGACGTCCTGGAGGGCGACGGGATGGCCAACCCGGCCAACCGGTTCCACAGCTGGGTCTACCGCGCCCGACCGGACGTCAACTGCATCATCCACACCCACCCGCTGCACATCTCCGCGCTGTCCATGCTCGAAACCCCGCTGGTCGTCTCGCACATGGACACCTGCCCGCTGTACGACGACTGCGCGTTCCTGGAGAAGTGGCCCGGCATCCCGGTCGGCAACGAGGAGGGCGAGATCATCGCGGCCGCGCTCGGCGACAAGCGCGCGCTGCTGCTGGCCCACCACGGCCAGCTGGTCGCCACCGGGACCGTCGAGGAGGCCTGCACCCTGGCCCTGCTCTTCGAACGGGCCGCGAAGCTCCAGCTGCTGGCGAGCGCCGCGGGGAGGATCCGGGAGATCCCCGAGCTGCTGGCGCAGGAGGCGCACGACTGGATCTCCACCCCCAAGCGCGGCCAGGCGAACTTCGCCTACTACGCCCGCCGCGCACTGCGCGCCGGGCACGGCGACGCCGTGGACCACCTGCCCGCTGCCGCCCCCACCCGGAAGGACTCCTGAGATGGCCGCGACCGTCCTCGACGGGATCATCGCCTACCCGGTGACCCCGTTCTCCCGCACCGACGGCAGCCCGGACCTCACCCGGCTCGCCGAGCTGATCGAGCGGCTGGTCGCCTCCGGCTGCCACGCGATCGCCCCGCTGGGGTCCACCGGCGAGAGCGCCTACCTCGACGACCGGGAGTGGTTCGACGTCACCGAGGCGTCGGTCGCCGCCGTCGCGGGCCGGGTGCCGACCGTGGTCGGCATCGCCGACCTCACCACCCGCAGTGCCGTCCGCCGGGCCCGGTACGCCGAGCAGGTCGGCGCCGACGTGGTGATGGTGCTGCCGCTGTCCTACTGGAGGCTGGACGAACGGGAGGTCACCCGGCACTACGAGGAGATCGCCGGCGCGATCGGCATCCCGCTGATGGTCTACAACAACCCGGCCACCGCCGGGGTGGACCTCCCGCCGGAACTCCTGCACCGGCTGGTCGACCGGGTGGAGAACATCACCATGGTCAAGGAGAGCAGCGGCGACATCCAGCGGATGCACCGGCTCGCCCAACTGTCCGACGGCGCCCTGCCCTTCTACAACGGCTCCAACCCGCTGGCGCTGGAGGCCTTCGCGGCCGGCGCGGCCGGCTGGTGCACGGCGGCGCCCTGTCTGATCCCGGAGCTCACCCTGGCCCTGTACCGGGCGGTGCGCGCCGGAGCGCTGGACACCGCCCGGCAGGTCTTCTACCGGCAGCTGCCGGTGCTGCAGTTCCTGACCGGCGGCGGCCTGCCGACCACGGTCAAGGCGGGCTTGGCGCTGCGCGGCCTGGACGTCGGCGAGCCGCGGCGGCCGCTGCTGCCGCTGGCCGGGGAGCGGGCGGAACGGCTGGCCGCGCTGCTGGCCGAGGCGGGCGCCGTCCCGCCGGCCTGAGCCCGCGCGCCGGGCGTCACCGCCGTCCGTCGGACCCGTCGTGCGTCAGGGCAGGGTGGGGACCCGGTCCGAGGGGCCGGCCGGGTCGTCGTGGATGACCACGAGGATCTCGGCCGGCTCCGCCCCGGTGCTCCGACAGCGGTGCGGCAGCGCGGAGTTGAAGTAGACGCTGTCCCCGGGGCCGAGCCGGACGGTCCGCTCGGGGAACTCCAGCTCCGCGGTGCCCGCGTGGACGAACAGGAACTCCTCGCCCGCGTGGGACTTGTACGCCGAGCCGGTCGCGTCGGTCGGCGGGTACATCACGAACGGCACCATCTGCTTGCCGCTGAGGCCGGTCGCGATGCCCTCGTAGTGCGGCGTGCCCGGGCCGGTCCCGCCGGCGATCGGGGTGCGTTCGCCGGCGCGCACGACGGTCACCAGCTCGGGCTCCACCTCGTCCGAGAACAGCCGGCCGACGTCGACGCCCAGGGCGTGCGCCAGTTTGAGCGCGGTGGAGATGGACGGGTCGCTGAGACCCCGTTCGACCTTGGAGAGGTAGCTCTTGGTGACGCCGACCTGCTCGGCGAGCGCCTCCAGACTGAGCCGGTTCTGCTTCCGCAGCACCCGCAGTCTGCTGCTCATGCGCCACCTCTCACCCGCGGAATCGTCCCGTCCATCATCCCATCGCGGACGCACGGGCCGTCGGGGTGGTCCCGGTGCTCAGGCCTCGCGGGACGCGGCCACGGCGGTGGCGGTCAGGAGCAGCCAGGCGAGCCCGGGGATCACCAGGGTGACGATGAGCGGCCACTGGGCCAGGCAGAGGATCAGGGCCCCGATGTAGGTGGGGATGAAGATCGAGACGGCGGCGACCACCGGGGTCCCCAGATAGCTGTCGCGTGGCCAGGCCAGGCCGTACGCGGTCAGGGCCGTCCCGGCGCCGACCAGGAGGGCCACCTTGAGGGTGGACAGCCAGGGGATGTCGGGGGTCGAGGCGCGGTGTCCGTGCCAGGAGACCTCGACCGGCCGGCCGTTCCAGACCTTCACGTCCACGTCGGTTCCGATCTTCGCCTCCCGGTAGAAGGCCTCGCCGACGCTGAAGGTGCGGCCGGGTGCGGTCTCGCGCGCCACGGTCAGGTCGTAGGTGGTGGAGTCGCTGCTGTTGTCGACCTTCCGTGCCGTCACCTTGCCGGTCTCGTGGCGTACGCAGGGGCCGCCGGGCGCGGCGGCGGCCGTGCCGCAGTCCGGGGCGGCGCGGTAGGCGTCCACCGAGCGGTAGGCGTCCACGAACCAGCTGAAGGCGAGGAGGACGGTGGCCAGGCCCGCCGCCACGAGCAGCGCCCGGGCCAGGCCCCGGACGATCACCCAGTGGAGCCGGGGCCGGCCGGGCGGCCTCGCGTCCTCGATCCGTGCGTTCATCGAACCCCCTCGATCCCGTCCCGGGCACCTCCCCGATGCCCAGCAGTGATGATTCCAGGGAGGCTCCCGGCGGGAGAAGTCAATTCGAATCTCTTGTAACGCAGTTGTGGAACTTCTGTCGACGGGGCCGGTCCGCTCAGGGGATCGCGGCGGCCGTGGCGACCAGCGCGACCCAGCCGAGGAGGGGGATGCCCAGGGTGACGGCGAGCGGCAACGCCATCTGCAGGAGCGGGGAGCCGCCGACGAAGGCGAGGAAGCCGGTGCCGAGGCCGGAGCCCGCGCCACCCCCACGATCGCGTCCCGGGCACCTCCCCGGGCGCCCAGCGGGATGATTCCAGGGCGGCCGGTCGGCGGGGAGCAACTCGGCGCTCTTGTGACGCAGTTGTGGAAGTCGCGGTGACGGGATCCGCCGGACGGGCGGCGCGTTCGGGTCGGTACATTGCCGCCATGACGACCTCCGAACCGCTGAGCCCGGTGTCCCGCACCGCCCTGTCCGTCGCCCGGGTCCGGGCCTACGAGAGCTCCCGCCCCGACCCGCTGTTCGTCGACCCGTACGCCGCCGCGTTCGTCACGGCGGCCGACGCGCCGATGTCCGCCTCCGGGCCGGGCAGCGACCTCGCCAAGGCCCTGGTCGCGCACGGCATCCTGCGCACCCGCTTCTACGACGACCGCCTGCTCGCCGCCGGGGCCGACCAGGTGGTGCTGCTCGCGGCCGGGCTCGACACCCGCGCGTACCGGCTGGACTGGCCCGCCGGAACCCGGGTGTTCGAGCTCGACCTGGCCCCGGTGCTGGCCTTCAAGGAGCTGGTCCTCGACGGGCTCGGCGCCGTGCCGAGCAGTGGGCGCACCACCCTGCCCGCCGACCTGCTCGACGGCGACTGGCCCGCCCGGCTGGTCGGGGCCGGGTTCGACCCGGCGCGCCGCTCGGCCTGGCTGGCGGAGGGACTGCTGGTCTACTTCACGCCCGAGGAGGCGGCCGGACTGTTCACGGCGGTCGCCGGCCTGGCCGCCCCCGGCAGCCGGCTGCTGCTGGAGAAGGGCCAGGACGTGAAGGCGACGCCGCACGACCCGGCGCTCGCCCACATCACCGGGCTGTGGCGCGGCGGCCTCGGCCCCGACACCCACGGCTGGCTCGACCGGCACGGCTGGACCACCGCCCTCACCGCCCTGGACGGCCTCGGCGAGACGTACGGCCGCCCGCTGTCGCGGCCCACCACCAGGGGATTCATCGAGGCCGTACGGCGTGCGGACGGCTGAGCCCGCCGCCACGGGGCAGCCCGGCCGCCGGGCCCCCGCCCCGCTGTCGAGCCGCCCCCGGCCGGTCGGCCGTCATGTCCATGCGCTGGTCGATCACCCAGTCCGGGCGCCCGCGCCTGGTGCGTGCGACCACTCGTTCCGCCAGGTCTCGCGTTGCTTCAATCGCCGTGTCGATCAATCGAGGACGGTGACGGAACGTGGACCTGAACACGGTGGTGGAGCTGCGCGACGCGCGGCGGCGCGGGCCCTGGCGCCAGGGGGACGCCTGGCTCGGCGGCGGGACGTACCTGTTCTCCGAGCCGCAGCCGCACATCCGCCGGCTGATCGACCTCAGCCGGATGGGCTGGGAGCCGGTGCGGCTGACCCCCGACGGCGACCTGGAGATCGCGGCCACCTGCACGATCGCCCAACTGTCGCGCTTCGCCAAGGCCCTGGACCGGCCGGCGGCCCCGCTCGTCGAGCAGTGCTGCCGGGCCTTCCTCGCCTCCTGGAAGATCTGGCACATGGCCACCGTCGGCGGGAACCTGTGCAACGGGCTGCCCGCCGGGCCGATGATCTCGCTGGCCGCCGCGCTGGACGGCGTCTGCACCCTGCTCGCCCAGGACGGCGCGGTGCGCGAACTGCCCGTCGAGGACTTCGTCGTCGGCGCCGGGGTGAAGGACCTGCGCCCCGGCGAACTGCTCCGCTCGATCCGCCTGCCCGCCCGGGCCCTGGCGCGGCGCACCGCGTTCCGGCAGGCCTCCCTCTACGGGCTCGGCCGCTCCGCCGCGCTGATCATCGGCACCCGCGACCCGCTCGACGGCGAGCTGGTGCTGACCGTCACCGCCTCCACCGTGCGCCCGATCCGGCTGCGCTTCCCGCTGCCGCCGAACGCGGCGGCGGTGCACGAGGCGATCGCCCGCGGGATCGAGCCGCAGGAGTACTTCGACGACATCCACGGACACCCGGCCTGGCGGCGGCATATGACCTTCCGGCTGGCCGAGGAGATCCGCCGCGAGATCGTCCAGGAGCACCGCAGCGGTGAGGAGGACGGACGATGAGCTTCTCCGTCCGGGTCAACGGCGAGGACTTCGAAGCCGAGCCGCGCGCCGGCCAGTGCCTGCGCACCTACCTGCGCGAGCGCGGCTGGTTCGGGGTGAAGAAGGGCTGCGACGCCGGCGACTGCGGCGCCTGCACCGTCCAGGTGGACGGCGAGCCGGTGCACAGCTGCCTCTACCCGGCGCTGCGCGCCGGGGGCCGCGCCGTCACCACGGTGGAGGGACTGGCCGAGGAGGGCGGTGAACTCCACCCGCTGCAGCAGAAGTTCCTGGACGCCCAGGGCTTCCAGTGCGGCTTCTGCACGGCCGGCATGCTGATGACGGCCTCGGCCCTCGACGAGGAACAGCTCGCCGACCTGCCGCGCGCACTGAAGGGCAACCTGTGCCGCTGCACCGGCTACCGGGCGATCGAGGACGCCGTCCGCGGCGTGCGGCACACCGAACGGCCGTGCGCCGGCCAGGCCGTCGGCCGCAGCCTGGGCGCCCCCGCCGGTCCCCAGGTGGTGACCGGCACCGCCCGCTACACCTTCGACGTCGACGTCCCGGGCCTGCTGCACATGAAGCTGCTGCGCTCGCCCCACCCGCACGCCCGGATCGTCGCCGTCGACACCGCGGACGCGCTGCGCGTCCCCGGCGTGGTCGCGGTGTTCACCCACGAGGACGTGCCGGACACCCTGTACTCCTCGGCCCGCCACGAGCACCCGACCGAGGACCCGGACGACACCCGGCTGCTGGACGACACCGTCCGCTTCGTCGGCCAGCGGGTGGCCGCCGTCGTCGCCGAGAGCGAGGGCGCGGCCGAGGAGGGCTGCCGGCGGATCGTCGTCACGTACGAGCCGCTCCCGTACGTGCTGGACCCGGAGGAGGCGATGGGCCCGGGCGCCCCGGTGATCCACCCCAAGGGCCCGGAGTCCCGGATCGCCCGCCCGCAGGACAACGTCTGCGGCGAGGCGCACGGCGAACTGGGCGACGTCGAGCAGGGCTTCGCCGAGGCCGACGTGGTGTACGAGGAGACGTTCCGGACGCAGCGGGTGCAGCACGCCAGCCTGGAGACGCACGGCTGCGTCGCCTACTTCGAGGAGAACGAGGAGACCGGCGAGGAGCGGATCGTGGTGCGCTCCTCCACCCAGGTGCCCTTCCTGACCCGGCGGGCCCTGTGCGACCTGCACGGCCTGCCGATGGACAAGGTCCGGGTGGTGGCGGGCCGGGTCGGCGGCGGGTTCGGCGGCAAGCAGGAGATGCTCACCGAGGACATCGCGGTGCTGGCGGCGCTGCGCCTGCACCGGCCGGTCAAGCTGGAGTTCACCCGCGCCGAGCAGTTCTTCGGCGCCACGACGAGGCACCCGTTCACCGTCACCGTCAAGCTCGGCGCCAGGAGCGACGGCACCCTGACGGCCCTGCAGTTCCGGGTGGTCGCCAACACCGGCGCCTACGGCAACCACGGGCCGGCGGTGATGTTCCACAGCATCGGCGAGTCGATGGGCGTCTACCGGGCGCCGCACAAGAAGGTCGACGCCTACTCCGTCTACACCAACGCGGTGCCCGCCGGCGCCTTCCGCGGCTACGGCCTCGGCCAGGTCACCTTCGCCGTGGAGTCGGCCATGGACGAACTCGCCCGCCGGCTGGGCATCGACCCGCTGGTGCTCCGGGAGAGGAACGTCATCGGGCCCGGCGAGCACATGGAGGGCCCGCTCGGCGAGGAGGAGGACCTGCACATCGCCTCGTACGGGCTCGACCAGTGCCTGCGGGTGGTCCGCGACGCCCTCGCGGACGACACCAGTGCCGAACTCGCCCCCGAGGGCTGGCTGGTGGGCCAGGGCTTCGCCATGGCGGCCATCGCCTGCGGCCCGCCCGGCGGCCACATCGCCGACGCCACGGTGAAGCTGCTGGCCGACGGCACGTACGACATCGCCGTGGGCACCGCGGAGTTCGGCAACGGCACCACGACGGTGCACAAGCAGATCACCGCGGGCGCGCTGGGCACCACCGTGGACCGGATCGCCGTCCGGCAGTCCGACACCGACGTCGTCAGGCACGACACCGGCGCGTTCGGCTCGGCCGGCACGGTGGTCGCGGGCAAGGCCGTGATGAAGGCCGCCAACGCGCTCGCCGAGCGGATCCTCTCCTTCACCGCCGAGTACGCCCGCACCCCGCGCAGCCTGCTGCGGCTGACCGCCGAGGCGGTGGAGTGCGACGGGCGGACGGTGCCGCTCAAGGAGGTGTACGAGGCCGCGCACGGGCGGGGCGTGGAGCTCGGCGCCGACGGCCACTTCGGCGGCTCGCCGCGCTCGGTGGCGTTCAACTCCCAGTGGTTCCGGATCGCGGTGGACCCGGACACCGGCGAGATCCGGATCCTGCGCAGCGTCCACGGCGCCGACGCCGGCAGGGTGATGAACCCGCTGCAGTGCCGCGGCCAGGTCGAGGGCGGCGTGGCCCAGGCGCTCGGCGCGACGCTGTTCGAGCAGGTCCTGGTCGACGACCGGGGCGAGGTCACCACGGCCGCGTTCCGCCGCTACCGGCTGCCCGCGTTCGCGGACGTGCCGCGCACCGAGGTGCACTTCACCGAGACCTCCGACGCGATCGGGCCGCTGGGTGCCAAGTCGATGTCGGAGAGCCCGTTCAACCCGGTGCCGCCGGCCTTCGCCAACGCCCTGCGGGACGCCACCGGCATCCGCTTCACCGAGGCGCCGTTCCTGCGGGACAAGGTCTGGCGGGCCCTCGACGAGCACCGGCGGCGGCCCGCGTCACCGTGAGCCGGTCCCGGCCGGACGGGGATGGGCCGGACCGGGTCGGCGCCGGGGCGGTCCACTGTCGGGACCACCGGAGCGCACCCCCGTCCGCCGCCCTGTCGTCAGGTGATCCCACAAGAGCCGAACCACCCCGTCCGCCTTGTGTTTACGATGCCTGACACGCGTCAGCCATCGCATGTGCGAGACCCCCACTCGTCCATGGTGCACAAGGAGCACAGCATGATCGTCGGAGACCTCCTGGAGCTGGACGACCTCCACATCGAGGTCGCCTGGGCGAGCCCCCACCTGCTCGACCGCGAGGTGACGGGCGTGACCTCCACCGACCTGCAGGACCCGGCCCGCTACCTGCAGCGCGGCGAACTGGTCCTCTCCGGGCTGGTCTGGTGGCGGCCGGACGAGGGCCAGGCGGCGATGCGCTTCGCCAACGCGCTGCGCATCGCCGAGGTCGCCGCGCTCCTCGCCGGCGAGGGCACCCACGGCACCGTCCCCGCGGAACTGGTCGAGGCCTGCCGCCGCCACGGCATCCCCCTGCTGTCGGTGCCCACCGGCACCAGCTTCCGCTCCGTCACCGACCGCGTCTACCTCCGGCTGTGGGGGGACCTCCAGGCGCACGCCGAGGGGCAGGCGGCCCTCCCGGCCGCCGCCCGGCGCGCCCTGACCCAGCTGCTGCGCGCGCAGGCCTCCCCGGACGAGCTCCTGGGGCGGGCGGTCGCCGACCTCGGACTGCCCGGGTGCTCCCTGACCACCGGCTCCGGCCGGGTCCTGGCCACCTCGGCGCAGCCCCCGGCACACGGCTCCGCGCATGCACCGGCCCATGGCTCCGCGCACGGCCCGGCGCACGCACCGGCCTCCGCTGCGGCGCACACCCCGCCTCGCCGTGCCCCGCGCACCGCCGCGACGCCCGTCCCGGTCGGCCCGCCCGCCGACTCGCCGTTCGACGGCTGGCTGCTGCAGCCGCACACCGAACCGGGCCCGACCGCCACCGCCCTGCTGCACGGCCTGGCCGAGCTGCTCGCCCCGCTCGCCACCCGCGACCGCGCGACCGCCACCGCCCAGCGCCAGACCGGCACCCGGCTGATCGAACTGCTCGACTCCGGCGCCGACACCGAGGCCGAGGCGGAACGCGCACTCGCCCTCTCCGGCCTGCCCCCGCAGCAGCGGCTCACCCCGGTCGCCGCGCGGATCGACGGCGCACCCGCGACCTGGCCGGCCGCGGCCCTGGCCGAAGCCCTCCACGAACTGCCCGCCCCCTTCGTCGCCGCCCCCGACGGCCGGGGCGGCGCGGTGGCCCTGTCCCCGGCCCCGGAGGACCGGATCGCGGAGACCCTGCAGCGCGTCCTCCCGCGCCTGGAAGCCGCCCTGACCGGCGGCCGGCGGCTGCGCCTGGGCATCGGCGCCACCGTCGAACCGCTCGCCCACGAGCTCCGGGCCGCGCTCGTCCAGGCCCGCTACGCGCTCGACGTCGAGCCGCCCGGAGCCGTCGGCCGCTGCTCGCGGATCACCTCCCTGGAAGCGCTGCTGCGGGGCGTCCCGGCCGAGATCACCGCGGCGTTCCGCCGCCGGGTCCTCGCGCCGCTGATCGAGCACGACCGGGCCAACACCGTCTCCCTGCTGGACACCCTGGACGCCTTCCTCCGGCACAGCGCCTCCTGGTCCAGGACGGCGGAGGCGCTGCACCTGCACGTCAACACGGTGCACTACCGGGTCAAACGGATCGAGGAGCTCACCGGCCGCAGCCTGCTCAAGCTGGAGGACCGTCTCGACCTGTGGGCGGCGCTGCGCTGCACACCGGCCTGACGCCGGGGCACGGGCCCGCCCGCCGGTCCGCTCAGGCGGCCACCGCCTCGACCACGGACAGCACCGTCGGCGTGGGGAGCACCCGGGACAGCCGCAGCCCGGCCCGGCCGAGGAGCTCCGCGAAGTCGGCCTCGGTGCGCTCGCGGCCGGTGAGGGAGGCCATCATCATCAGGTCCAGGGTCTTCGCCTGGTGCGGCGCGTTGCCCGGCGGGACCACGGCGTCCAGGACCAGGACCCGGCCGCCCGGCCGCAGGGCGCGGCGGCAGTGCCCCAGCAGGGTGACGCAGTCCTCGTCGTCCCAGTCGTGCGTGATCCGCTTGAGCAGGTGGACGTCGCCGTCCGGCACGGAGGCGAAGAAGTCGCCCTCCTGCGGCGTCCAGCGGCCCGCGATCTCCCCGTGCGCCGCCAGCCGGTGCCCGGCGAGCACGTGGGCGCGGTCGTAGAGGACGCCCTCCAGGCCCGGGTTGGCGCGCAGCACCTCCAGCAGCAGGCCGCCGTGGCCGCCCCCGATGTCCACCACCGTGCCGGTCGCCGGGAGGTCGCAGGCGGCCGCGATGAGCGCGTTCTCCGGGTCGGACATCGCCGCCATGCCGACGTGGAAGACGGCGGCCGTTCGCTCGTCCTTGGCGAAGTGGTCGAAGAACGGCACGCCGAAGAGGTTCTCGAAGGCCGTGGTGCCGTCGGTCAGACAGTGCGTCAGCTCTCCGGCGGGGCGCCACATGGTGCGGTCGGTGAGCATCAGGACGGCCGCCCGGACGGAGTACGGGACGCCGCTGCGCAGGGCCTGCCCGGCCGGTGCGAGGGCGAAGCGGCCCTGCGCGTCCTCCGTGACGACGCCCCGGGTGGCGAGCAGGCGCAGCACCCGGTACAGGTTGCGGTCGTCCGTGCCGGTCGCGGCGGCGAGTTCGGCGGGGGTGCGGGGGCCGTCCGCGAGGTGGTCGGCGACCCCGACCTCGGCGGCGGCGCGCAGGGCGGCGGGGAACAGGAAGCCGAGGGCCTCGTCGACGAGGAAGGCGGCGGACTGCCGCAGACCCGCCTCCCGCTCGTCCGCCGTGATGCCCGACGAGATGCCCGCCGTGGTCTCCGCCGTGCTGCCCGCTGCCGTCCCGGGTGGTGCCGCGGGGCGCGCCCCGGCGCCGTCCGCCGCCCCTGCCGCCGTCCGGTCGCCGGTGGTCCGGTCCTCGTCCTGCCGCATGCCGTCCTCCTCCTCGAATCGGCCCCCGCCGGGGGAGACTGCCCAGGAGCGGCCGGACCGAAGCCCGCCGTCACCCGGCCGGGTGGTTTTGATCGCCCTCGGCGGCAACGGCTTTGACGTTTCGTCAACTTCGGTCAGTCGGACGCGGGTTCCGGTGGCCAGGTGTCGGCCGCCAGGACGCCGGTGGCGTAGGCGCGGGCGACCAGCGCGGTGCGGTTGGGCACCCGCCAGCGCCGGGAGAGCCGGGCGAGATGGTAGTTGACGCCGTCCGGGCCGAGCCCGATCTCGCGGGCGATCTGCGCGGTGGTGGCGCCCCGGGCGGCCGCGGCGAGGATCCGGCCCTCGACCGGGCTGACCTCGGCGCGCGGGCCCGGCGGCGGCACCACCCGGGGGGCCTCGACGGTGCGCAGCGAGAGCAGCAGGGCGGGGGTCTGCTCCGGAGTGTCGGCGACCAGGTCGACGGTCATCTCGCCGTGCCGCTCGTCACCGCGGGCGGGGGTCCAGGAGACCCGGGCCGGGTACTGCGAGCGCCGGTGCATCCGGACGGCCTCGGCGAGTGCCTGCAGGGTGTCGCTGTCCCGGAGGGTGAAGAACTCCAGGATCTTCCGGTCGCGGAACTGCCCCGGCAGCAGGCCGAACTCGGCCGCCATGGCGCGGTTGACGATCAGGGTCCGGCCGCCGAACTCGACCACCGCGATCGGCAGCGGCACGTGGTCCAGCAGGCGCAGTGCCCGGTTGCGCCAGATCACCGCCGCGTCCGGCCGGCTCCCCGGTGCCGGACCGCAGCCCTCGGTCGATCGCATGTCTGCTCCTCCTCCCGTGGCGTCCGCGCTCTCGTCGGCCGACGCGCACGTGCGTGGCAGAGCTGACGGTTCGTCGGCAAGTCCGCGGATGTCCCGGGTACTACACAATCATGTAGTGATCACAGCCGGGACTCCCTTCCGGTGGGCGCAGAGTGGGGGGAGCCGAAAACCATCTGCTGCGGGAGGGACCACCATGACCGACACCATCACCGAAGCACCGGCCGGAGCACCGGCCGGAGCAACGGCCGGAGCGCGGGACGAGGCGCGGGTCGAAGCCGGGAGCGGACCCGCCGCCGGGCCCCGGGGCGTCCCCCTGGTGGACATCTCCTCCGCGCCGCCGGTCGCCGCCCCGATGCTGCGGATCATGGAGCTGGCCAGAGAGCACGGCCCGGCCTTCGTCCAGCGGCTGCACGGCCGGGACACCCTGGTGGTCACCGGGCTGGAGCTGGTCGAGGAACTGGCCGACGAGACCCGGTTCACCAAGTCGATCGGCCCGGGCCTGGAGAACGTCCGCCGGTTCACCGGCGACGGCCTGTTCACCGCGTACAACGACGAGCCCAACTGGGCCCGGGCGCACGACATCCTGATGCCCGCCTTCGCCCTCGGCTCGATGCGCACCTACCACCCGGTGATGCTGCGGGTGGCCCGCCGGCTGATCGAGTCCTGGGACCGCCGGGAGGCCGCCGGCCTGCCGGTGGACGTGCCGGGCGACATGACCCGGATGACGCTGGACACCATCGGACTGGCCGGCTTCGGCTTCGACTTCGGCTCCTTCGAGCGGGACGAGCCGCACCCGTTCGTGGACGCGATGGTGCGCTGCCTGGAGTGGGCGATGACCAGGCTCACCCGCGACCCGGAGCAGGACCACAGCGAGCGCGACACCGCCTTCCGGGCCGACGCCGACTACCTGGCCGACGTGGTCGACGAGGTCATCGCCGCCCGCGCGGGCGAGGACGAGCAGGGCCCGGCCGAGGACCTGCTGGCCCTGATGCTCGGTGCGGTGCGCCCCTCGGACGGCACCCGGCTGGACGCCGAGAACATCCGCAACCAGGTGATCACCTTCCTGATCGCCGGTCACGAGACCACCTCGGGCGCCCTGTCCTTCGCGATGTACTACCTCGTCAAGCACCCGGCCGTCCTGCGCGAGGTCCAGCGGGAGGTGGACGCGCTCTGGGGGGACCGGGCCGACCCGGAGCCGTCCTACGAGGACGTCGGACGGCTGCGGTACACCCGCCAGGTGCTCAACGAGGCGCTGCGGCTGTGGCCCACCGCGCCCGCCTTCAGCCGCGAGGCGCGCGAGGACACCCTGCTCGGCGGGCGGATCCCGCTGCGCGCCGGGGAGACCGTCTTCGTGTCGACCCCGATGCTGCACCGCGACCCGGTGTGGGGCGACAACCCCGAGCTGTTCGACCCGTCCCGCTTCGACGCCGAGCCCGAGGCGGCCCGCTCCCCGCACGCCTTCAAGCCCTTCGGCACCGGCGAACGCGCCTGCATCGGGCGGCAGTTCGCCCTGCACGAGGCCACCATGCTGCTCGGCATGCTGGTCCACCGCTACCGGCTGATCGACCACGCCGACTACCGGCTGACCATCAAGCAGACGCTCACCATCAAGCCCGACGAGTTCACCGTCGGCCTCGCCCGGCGCACGCCCGCGCCCACGGCCGCCACCGGGCCGGCGGCCGGCCCGGCCGCGCGCACCGGAGCCGCCGCCGGGCGCCCCGGCCGGGTCCGCCGGGGCACCGGGCTGCTGCTCCTGCACGGCTCCAACTACGGCGCCTGCCGCGAGTTCGGCCGGCAGCTCGCGGAGGCCGCCGCCGACCTCGGCTGCGACACCGCGATCGCCCCGCTGGACGCGTACGCGGACGGGCTGCCCACCGACCGTCCGGTGGTGATCACGGCCGCCTCGTACAACGGGCAGCCGACCGACGACGCGGCCGTGTTCGTCCGCCGCCTCCAGGAGGACGGCGCCGCGGACGGCGTGCAGTACGCGGTGCTCGGCATCGGTGACCGCACCTACGCCGCCACCTACCAGCGCGTCCCCGCCCTGATCGACGACCGGCTCGCCGCCCTCGGCGCGACCCGGCTGGTGGCCCGCGCCGAGGCCGACGCCTCCGGCGACCTGTCCGGCACCGTGCGGCAGTTCACCGAGGACCTGCGCGCCGCCCTGCTGGAGCGGTACGGGGACGCCGACGCCCCCGCCGCGCCGCGCCCGGATGCCGTGTACACGGTGACCGAGGTGACGGGCGGACCGCTGGCCGCGCCGGCCGCCCGGCACGACATGACCGAGCTGACCGTCACCGCCGTCGAGAGCCTGACCGATCCCGGCCACCCCCGGGTGAAGCGCCTGGTCCGCCTCGCCCTGCCCGAGGGCACCGGCTACCGGACCGCCGACCACCTCACGGTGCTCCCGGCCAACGACCCGGCCCTGGTCGAGCGTGCGGCGAAGCTGTTCGGCGCCGATCCGCGGACGGTGCTCAACATCGTCGCCCACCGGCGCACCGGCCTGACCGTCGACCGCCCGCTGACGGTGCGCGAACTGCTCACCCACCACGTGGAGTTGCAGGACCGCCCGACCGCCGGGCAGCGCGCCGTGCTGGCCGCGCTCAACCCCTGCCCGCCCGAGCAGGGCGCCCTGCGGGCCGTGCCCGAGGACGACCCGCGCACCCTGCTGGACCTCATCGAGGACCACCCGGCCCTGCAGGGCGGCCTGACCTGGCCGGTGCTGCTGGAGCTGCTGCCGCCGATCCGGCCCCGGCACTACTCGATCTCCTCCTCGCCGGCCGCCGGTGCGCACGAGGTGGACCTGATGGTCTCCGTGCTCAGCGCCCCGGCCCGCTCCGGGCGGGGCACCTTCCGCGGCACCGGCTCCGGCCACCTCGCCCGGGTGGCGGTCGGCGACACCGTGCTCGCCCGGGTCCGGCCCTGCCGGGAGGCGTTCCGGATCGGCCACCGCACCCCGGTGATCATGATCGCGGCCGGCACCGGCCTGGCGCCCTTCCGCGGCGCCGTCGCCGACCGCCGTGCGCTGCTCGCCGACGGAGCCGAACTCGCCCCCGCGCTGCTGTACTTCGGCTGCGACGACCCGGCGGGGGACTACCTGCACCGGGCGGAGCTGGAGGCGGCCGAGCGGGCCGGCGCGGTGTCGATGCGGCCGGCCTTCAGCGAGCGGCCGCAGGACGGGCGGCGCTTCGTGCAGGACCGCCTCGCGGCGGAGGCCGCCGAGGTCTGGCAGCTGCTCGCGGCGGGCGCCGAGGTGTACGTGTGCGGCGACGGCGCGCGGATGGCGCCGGGTGTCCGGGCGGCCTTCCGGGAGCTGTACCGGGAGCGGACGCCGGGCGCCGACGAGCGGCGGGCGCAGGACTGGCTGCAGGGGCTGGTCGAGGCCGGGCGGTACGTCGAGGACGTGTACGCGGGCTGAGCGCGCCCGCCCGGAACGGCCGTCGGCCCGCTGCGCGGATGCAGCGGGCCGACGGCCGGGCCCGGAGGGCCGGGGCGGGGGTCAGTACACGTGCACCCCGTACGCGGCCAGCGCCGCGTTCGCCGGCTGGAAGAAGGTCGTCCCGCCCACGGTGCAGTTGCCACTGCCGCCGGAGGTGAGGCCGAGCGCCTTGGCGCCGTCGAAGAGCGGGCCGCCCGAGTCGCCCGGCTCGGCGCAGACGTTGGTCTGGATCAGGCCGCGCACGATGCTGCCGTCGCTGTAGCGCACGGTGGCGTTGAGCCCGGTGACCCTTCCGCTGTGCGTGCCGGTGGTCGAGCCGGTGCGCTTGACCGCCTCGCCGACGACCGCGTTCGGCGCGGAGGTGAAGCCGCCGGGGTGGCTCAGGGCGGAGTTGTCGTAGCGGACCAGCGCGTAGTCGTGACCGGGGAAGACCGAGTTGACGGTCGGTCCGATCAGCGTGGTGTGGGAGGCGTTGGTGTACCACTGCGAGGCGACGTTCCCGCAGTGCCCGGCGGTGAGGAAGTAGTAGGTGCTGCCGCTCATCACGTTGAAGCCCAGCGAGCAGCGGTACTGGCCGCCGTAGATCGCGTCGCCGGCCGAGACCAGCGGGCGGAGGGTGCCGGGGACGCGGCGGACGGTGAGGACGGTGGCGTCGGCGCCGGCGGCCTGGGTGATCCGGTCGAGCGCTTCCGTGGACACGGTGCTGTCGGCGGTCACCACGACGCGTCCGGCGGCCTCGTCGACGTACCACGCGGTGCCGTTGACCTCGGCGTTCAGGACGGCGTCGCTGATGGCGGCGAGCTGTTCGGGTTGGGGGGTGGGGGCGGCCGCGGCGCTCGGCACGGCGACCGCGGTGGCGGTCAGCAGGCCGAGGGCGACGGCGATCAGGCGGGTGCGGCGTCGTGTGGTGCCGGGGCGGGGGGTCCCGCGCTTGGTCCTCACCGATCTCCTCCTGGGAGTGGGGCCCCTCCGGGGTCCGGGGGCCGTGAGGCGCGGTCAGACGGTGGGCGGACTCCGGCGTGCTGTCCGGAAGCACGACGGATGATCTGCCCCTGACAGGCGCTGACCGGAAGTATCAGGAAACGGACAGTTCGGTACAAGCTTCCTGGCCGGGTGTCGGCGGAGCCGCGCGCGGGCGGCCGAGCCTGCACGTCCGCCGTTCGGAGGTCCGGTGCCGCCTTCCGGTGAAGCCTTCCGGCGCCCTGGCCGGTCGTCAGGCCGGTGCCGGGCGGACCGATCCGGAGAAAGTGTTATCGGCGCGGCCCGCTGCGGTCTCCCAGGTACGGGAACGGACGCACGAAGCCGCGGGTGAGGGTCCGCGGCGGGGATGCGGAGTTCGACAAGGGGCGCTCCGCGCGGAGGCACGGCCTCCGCCGCGTCCGTTCCCGGCGCCGCCGGATCGTCCCGTCCGGCCGGGCGCACCCGGCGGTCCGTCCGTTCCCTCCCTGCGGCGGACCGCCGGGGTCACCCGCCGGGGTCACCGCCCGGCGTTCGCGGCGCCCCGCGGGCGGGAGAGCCGCCACACCTGCTCCTCGCCGCTCTCGGCAGGAGCGACCGCCTCGCAGGGGCGGCGCACGAGGACGGTGAAGCCGAGGCGGGCCGGGACGGCGCCGCTGGTGCGGTTCGCCGCGTCGTGCACGATGTCGACGTGCTCCACCCCGGGGAGGCGGAAGGCCTGCTCCACCAGGGCCGCCGCGGCCCGGGTGGCCAGCCCGCGCCCGGTCGCGGCGGGGTGCAGCCAGTAGCCGATCTCCCGGACGTCGGCCGGGGAGTCGTCGCGCCGGTACAGCCCGCACGCGCCGACGACGGCGCCGTCCAGCACGACCGCGTAGGCGAAGTCGGCGCCGCTCGCCCAGCGCTCCGCCCGCGTGGCCAGGTACTCGGCGGCCGTGGTGCGGCTGTGCCCGGCGACCCACGGCATCCACGGCCGCAGGTGTTCCAGCGACTCCTCGATGACGGCGGCGTACTCGTCCAGATCGGCCTCGCCGGCGAACCGGCGCAGCGTCAGCCCGCCGAGGTCGATGACCGGCTGCGGGGACTCCGGCGGCGCCGGCTCGGCCAGGGGCACCGGGGATTCCAGGGGTTGCAGGGGTTCCATGGAGCGAGGATGGTCCGTGCCCGGCTCAACGGGCAACCGGATTCTGCGGCGTCGGTGGCGTCGGCGGATACGGCGGCTGCAGGGGCTCCGGCGGGCGGCGGGTGCCGCGGGTGCGGGCGAGGTGGAGCGCGGCGCCGAGACCGGCCGCCGTGCCGGCGACGACGAGCAGGGCGGCGTCGGAGAAGCCCACCAGGAGGAGGTCGGCGCGGCCGCCGGTCGCGGCGGCGGTGAACTCGGGATCGACCAGGCCGCCCGGGTCCTCGGTGACGCCGACGTGCTCGCCCACGGCGTCCCCGGCGCCGCACTCCACCGAGCCGCCGCGCCCCGGGTCGTCCTCGTAGCGCACGGCGCACCGGTAGGTGGTCGTCTTGCCGTGGCTGACCCGCACCCCGGTGACCGTGCCCTGGTGGGCGACGCCGCGCATCCCGAGCACGGTGGCCTGCGCGGTGTGCATGCTCAGCAGCGGCACGCCGAGCACCGGGGCGAGCACCAGCGTCATCGCCGCGATCCGCAGCGGACCGGACCGGCAGAGGGCGAACAGGGTGTGGAGCAGGCCGATCAGTGCGGTGATGACCAGTACCAGCGAGGGCACCAGAAGCCACGGGCCGAAGGCGCCGAGTGCCCCGCCGAGCGGCAGCAGGACGGCGGCGGCCGGGATCCACAGGGCCGTCAGCAGCGGGCGCCGCGGCCACGGCGGGTCGTCCTTGCCCCGGACACGCCGGCCGCGGGAGCCACGGGGGCCGGCAGGAGGGGGCTCGCTCGGTGTCATGGGGAGAGATCCTGCCAGGCCGGCGGGGCGGCGGTGAACCCTTCTCGGGGCTCCGTCCCGGCTTCCGCGCCGTCCGGGCCGAGCCGGGCCGGGCCGGGACCCTGGACGGACGTGATGCCCCGTGACGCCCCGGGCCCGCGCCGCCCCGGCGCCGCGATTGCGCCGCCCGGGCCGGGGCAGACGCCGACTGTGGACGACCGACGGACGACGCCGCCCGCCGCCGTGGTTCCGGGGCGGCCGGGGCCGGGGACGGGGACGGGCACGGCGCTGCGCGCGGCGCGGTACGGTGCGCGCGATGATGGTCACGACGGTGCCACGCCGTTCCGAACGGACCGGGAGCGAGCCATGCCACGGCCATCCGAGGAACCCTGCGAGCCGACCGGGCACAACGAGTCCGGCGGTCTTCGCGTCGAGGTGCTGGACCGGGGCCCGGTGCGGATCGTCACCGCCGCCGGGGAACTGGACCACGACACGGCGGACGGGCTGCGCGCCGCACTCGCCCGGCCGTCGGTGCCCGGCGTCGAGCGGATCGTGGTCGACCTCGCGGACCTGCGCTTCTGCGACTCGACCGGGCTGAACGTCCTGCTCCGGGCACGCCTGGACGCGGAGGCGGCCGGGTTCCGGCTGGAAGTGGCCGGCCCGAGCCCCGTCGTGGCGCGACTGTTCGCGATCACCGGTGCCAACGGCGTGCTGCGGATCCACCCCGACCTCGGCACGGCGCTCGAAGCCTCCGGGCCGCCCGGTTCCGCCGGCGATGCCCCGTCCGGCCCTGCCTCGTCCGGCCCGGCCTGAGGGGGCGGGCCGTGGACCACCCCGGCACCGGCCGGCCGCCCGGCCCGGAGCAGACCAGGCGGCTGACGCTCGCGGGCAGCGCCGGCGCGGTGCAGCGCAGCCGGGAGTTCAGCCGGCAGGCGCTGCTGTCCTGGCACTGGCTGCCGACCGTCGACGAGGAGCGGCGGCTGGTCGTGGAGGACGTCCTGTTGATGGTCTCCGAGCTGGTCACCAACGCCTGTCTGCACGCGCCCGGCGGCCCGCGCGAGCTGCGGCTGCGGTGGGACGGCGCCCGGCTGCGGGTCGAGGTCGCGGACGCCAGCCCGGTGCTGCCGAGGCTGCGTCCGTACGCCGACCCGAGCCGGCCCGGCGGTCACGGCCTGCGGGTGGTGGACCGGCTCTCCCTGGCGTGGGGCTCGCAGCCCGAGGACGACGGGAAACTGGTCTGGCTGGAGGTGCCGGCCCCGCCGGCCGACTCCCGGGCCGACGGCCGGGACTGAGGGCGGGACCGAGGCCGGGACACGACGGCCGGGCCGACGGCCGGGACCGAGGCCGCGAGGACCGACTTCCGCCGGCTGCGTCGGCCCGCGCGTGCGTTTTTCTTCCTCCCGGGGCGTTTCCGGCCGCCCGTACGGGACAGCCGCGCTGTAGAGGGGCACCGGAGGGCGGGAAGAGCACCGGGCTCCCGTCGGCGCACGGCCCGGACGGAGCGAGAGGAGCCTGCGGCCATGACACAGCGCCCGCAGCAGTCCGCCGATCAGGCGGCCGAGCGGGCCGGGGGGCTCACCGTCGACGCCCGGCCGTGGGCCCGGGGCACCGTGCTCGCCCTGTACGGCGAGCTGGACCTCGACGCGGTCGCCGACCTGCGGACGGCCGTCGACCGGACCCTCGCCGGGCGCCCCGGCGTACTCGTGATCGACTGCGCCGGGCTGGAGTTCTGCGACTCCACCGGGCTCAACGCCCTGCTCCGGGCCCGGGCCCGGGCCGCCGTCGCGGGCAGCCGGACCGAACTGGCCCGGCCCCGGCCGCTGATCCTGCGCATGCTCGAACTCACCGGGGCCACCGATGCCTTCCCGATCCGCGAGACCGTGCCGGACTGACGCCGGACCTCGGCCCGCCGGACCGCCGCCGGACCTCGGCCCGCCCGACCGCCGCCGCCGGGCCCGCGGTGGCAGAGTGGGAGCAGGGCGGCGGACCGGCCGCCCGCGGCTCCGGGGTGCCCGGACGGTGCACCGGGCCGTGCGAGTGACGGATCCGCGCGGCCGATGGACCCGCGAGAGTGACGGATCCGCGCGAGTGACGGATCCGCGTGAGCGGTGAATCCGGACGGTGGGACGGATGGACGAGCACCCCGTACCCGGCGGCCCCGCGGCCGACTCGGCCGAGCAGGCGCTGCGCGGGCTGCTCGCCGGGCTGACGGCCGTGCGCGACGGGGACTTCCGCACCCGGCTCGCCCCCGGCCGGCCGGGGGTGCTCGGCGAGATCGCCGAGGTCTTCAACGGGATGGCCGACCAGCTGGCCCGGGTGACCTCCGAGGTGACCAGGGTGGCCCGGGAGGTCGGCACCGACGGGCGGCTCGGCGGCCAGGCGCAGGTGCCGGACGCGACCGGGACCTGGCTGGAGCTGACCGACTCGGTGAACGCGATGGCGGGCAATCTGACCTGGCAGGTGCGCAACATCGCCCAGGTGACCACGGCGGTGGCCCGCGGCGACCTCACCCAGAAGATCGAGGTCGACGCGCGCGGCGAGATCCTGGAGCTGAAGAACACCGTCAACACCATGGTGGACACGCTGTCCTCATTCGCCGCCGAGGTGACCAGGGTGGCCCGGGAGGTCGGCACCGAGGGCCGGCTCGGCGGCCAGGCGCAGGTGCCGGGCGTCGCGGGGACGTGGCGCGACCTGACCGACTCGGTGAACGCGATGGCGGGCAACCTGACCTGGCAGGTGCGCAACATCGCCCAGGTCGCGACGGCCGTGGCCGACGGCGACCTCACCCAGAAGATCTCGGTCGCCGCGCGCGGCGAGATCCTCGAACTCAAGACGACCATCAACACGATGGTCGACCAGCTGTCCTCGTTCGCCGCCGAGGTGACCAGGGTGGCCCGGGAGGTCGGCACCGAGGGCCGGCTCGGCGGCCAGGCGGACGTCCGGGACGTCTCCGGCACCTGGAAGGCGCTGACCGAGTCCGTCAACGTCATGGCCGACAACCTCACCGCCCAGGTCCGCGCCATCGCCTCGGTCACCACCGCCGTCGCCGAGGGCGACCTCACCCAGAAGATCCGGGTCGACGCGCGCGGGGAGATCCTGGACCTGAAGGAGACCATCAACACGATGGTCGACCAGCTGTCCTCGTTCGCCGACGAGGTGACCAGGGTGGCCCGCGAGGTTGGCACCGCCGGGAACCTGGGTGGCCAGGCCACCGTGCGGGGCGTCTCCGGCACCTGGAAGGACCTCACCGACAACGTCAACGTGATGGCCTCCAACCTGACCGGTCAGGTCCGCTCGATGTCCGAGGTGGCGACCGCCGTGGCGCGCGGCGACCTGTCCCGGAAGATCACCGTCGAGTCCAAGGGCGAGGTCGCGGCGCTCGCCGACGCGATCAACACCATGGTGGACACCCTGTCCGTGTTCGCCGACGAGGTCACCCGGGTGGCCCGCGAGGTCGGCACCGAGGGCACCCTGGGCGGGCAGGCCCGGGTGCCCAACGTCGCCGGGACGTGGAAGGACCTCACCGACAGCGTCAACTTCATGGCGCACAACCTGACCAGCCAGGTCCGCAACATCGCCTCGGTCACCACCGCCGTCGCCGAGGGCGACCTCACCCGCAAGATCGACGTGGACGCGCGCGGCGAGATCCTGGAGCTGAAGACCACCGTCAACACCATGGTCGACCAGCTCTCCGACTTCGCCGCCGAGGTGACCAGGGTGGCCCGGGAGGTCGGCAGCGAGGGCCGGCTCGGCGGCCAGGCCCGGGTGGAGGGCGTCTCCGGCACCTGGAAACGGCTCACCGAGAACGTCAACGAGCTGGCCGGGAACCTGACCCGGCAGGTCCGGGCGATCGCCGAGGTCACCGGCGCCGTCGCGTCCGGCGACCTGACCCGCTCGATCAGCGTGGACGCCTCCGGCGAGGTCGCCGACCTCAAGGACAACATCAACGCCATGGTCGGCTCGCTGCGCGAGACCACCCTCGCCAACCAGGAACAGGACTGGCTGACGAGCAACCTGGCCCGTTTCTCCGCCGCCATCCAGGCCCGCCGGGACATCCGCTCCGTCGCCGAGATGATCACCGACGAGCTGACCCCGCTGGTCGGCGCCCAGTACGGCGCGTTCTTCCTCGCCGAGGAGGGCGGGGCCGGCCCCGAACTGGTGCTGATCAGCGCCTACGGCCGCCCGGCCGGGGAGGAGCGACGGCTGCGGATGGGGGAGTCCCTGGTCGGCCAGGCCGCCCGCAGCCGGCGCACCGTCGTGCTGGACGACCTGCCGCCCGGCTACGCCGCCGTCACCTCGGGCACGGGCGCCGGTGACACCCGCTCGGTGGTCGTGCTGCCGATCGCGCTGGAGGAATGGCTCATCGGCGTCATGGAGTTCGCGTCCGTCCACCCCTTCACCCAGGTCCACCGGGACTTCCTGGACCAGTTCGCCGAGGCCTGCGGCGTCAACATCGGCACCCTGCTCGCCAACGCCCGCACCGACGAACTGCTCGGCGAGTCCCAGCGTCTCACCGCGGAACTCCAGGCCCGGTCCGAGGAGTTGCAGGACGGGCAGGAAGAACTGCGGCGCTCCAACGCCGAGTTGGAGGAGAAGGCCGCCCTGCTGGCCCAGCGCAACCGGGACATCGAGGCGAAGAACCTGGAGATCGAGCAGGCCCGCCAGGAACTGGAGGAACGCGCCAGGGAGTTGACCCGGGCCTCGCTGTACAAGTCCGAGTTCCTGGCCAACATGAGCCACGAGCTGCGCACCCCGCTCAACAGCCTGCTCATCCTCGCCCAGCTGCTCGCCGAGAACGCGGGCGGCAACCTCACCAGCAAACAGGTCGAGTACGCGGGCGTGATCCACTCGGCCGGCACCGACCTGCTCCAGCTCATCAACGACATCCTCGACCTGTCCAAGGTGGAGGCCGGGAAGATGGAGCTGACGCCCGAACCCTTCGCGCTGCGCGAACTGCTGGAGTACGTCGAGTCCGGCTTCCGGCCGCTCGCCGACCAGAAGGGCCTCAGCTTCGAGGTGACCGTCGACCGGTCCGTACCGGAGCGGGTCGTCACCGACCAGGCCCGGCTGCGCCAGGTGCTGCGCAACCTGCTCTCCAACGCCGTCAAGTTCACCGACGAGGGCCGGGTCGAACTGCGGATCGAACACGTCGTGGGGGCGGACCTGCCGCCCGAACTCGGCCGGACCAGGGAGGCGGTGGCCTTCCACGTCGAGGACACCGGGATCGGCATCGAACCGGCCCACCTCGACACCATCTTCGGCGCCTTCCAGCAGGCCGACGGCTCCACCGCGCGGCGCTACGGCGGCACCGGCCTCGGGCTGTCCATCAGCCGGGAACTCGCCCGGCTGCTCGGCGGCACCATCACCGTCCGGTCCACCGCCGGGCAGGGCAGCCGCTTCACCCTCTACCTGCCGCTCGCCGGCCCCGCGCGGCGGCCCGGCGACGACCCGCGGACCGCACCGCGCGTCCTGGTGGTCGAGCCAGACCCGCCGGCCCTGCTCTCCCAGCTCGCCCGCTCCGCCGCGGCCGAACCGGGCGGGACGGCGCAGCACGCGCGGGTGGACGGCGCCGGGGACGAGACGGCGCTGCGGGCGGCCCTGGCGGACGGGCCCTATCGGTGCGTCCTGCTCGACCTCGCCCGCTCCGGGGACCTCGCGCCCGCCCTCGCCGCCACCGTGGCGGCGGGCACGCCCGTGCTCGGGTACGGGGGCGACGGCGACACGCCCGCGGGCGTGGAGCGCGCCTCGGGGCTGGACGACCTCCGGGAGCGGGTGATCGGACTGCTCGGGCCCGGCGGCGACGGCGGCGAGGACGGAGCAGAGGGCCGCGGTGACGGCGGCGGTGCGGGCCGGCGGGCCGGGGAGGCACCCGGATCGGCGGCCGCGTCCGGCCCGGCGCCCGTCCCCACGTCCGGCCCGGCATCCGTGCCCGAGGACGACCCGCTCGCCGGGCGGACCGTCCTGATCGTCGACGACGACATCCGCAACGTCTTCGCGCTCACCGCCGCCCTGGAACAGCACGGGCTGATCGTCCGGCACGCCGACGACGGCCGCGCCGGGCTCGACCTGCTGCGCGCCCACCCCGAGACCGACCTCGTCCTGATGGACGTCATGATGCCCGGCCTGGACGGTTACGCCGCCATCGAGGCGATCCGCGCCGACCCCCGCTTCGACCGGCTGCCGGTCGTCACCGTCACGGCCAAGGCGATGCCCGGCGACCGGGACCGCAGCCTGGCGGCGGGCGCCGACGACCACGTCACCAAGCCGGTGGACACCGCCCGGCTGTTCGACCGGATGCGGGACTGGCTGGACGCGTCATGACCACCAGCCGACCGGACCCGTCATGACCACCGGGCCGGAGCCCACGGACCCCACCGCCCGGGCCCTGGCCGAGGCGGTCCGGCGGCTCCAGGGGACCGCCGTGCGCATCCACGCCGAGGCCCGGGCCAGGACCGCCGTCGACCTCGCCACCGGCATCCTGGCCGAACGGCTCGGCCTGCCGTGCGCCGAGGCCGCCGTGCACCTCGCCCGGCTGGCCCGGGACGCCGGAGTGCCGGCCGTCGCGCTGGCGGCGGACATCGCGGGACTGCCGGAGCCGGACAGAGCGGACTTCGGCGCCCTCGGAGCGGGGCCGCCCGACACCGGCGCCCCGGCCACCGGACTGCCCGACACCGGGCCGCCCGTCGCCCCCGCGCTCGCCGCCACCGCCGACCTGCAGCGCGCCGTCGAGGCCGTGCTGGACCAGACCGGAGCGGCCCTCGGCGCCCGCGCCGCGGCCGTCTGGCTGCGGCTGCCCGGCGGCGCGCTCGCCCTCGCCGCGCACGCCGGGCTGTCCGCCGACGAGGCCACCGCCTGGGACCGGGTGCCGCCCGGCGTGCCCACCCCCGCGCAGCGGGTCGTCGCCGACGGCGCGGAGCTGTGGCCGGGCGAGCCGGGCACCGACGCGCCCTCGGTGGGCACCGGCTCCGCCCGGGCCGTCCTCCCGCTGCTCGACCGGGGCCGCCGCCGGGGCGCACTGGAGCTGGTGTGGCCCGGGCCGGCCCCGGACCTGGGCCGGCCCGAGCGCCGCCGGCTGTGCGCGCTCGCCGACCTCTGCGCGACCCTGCTCGGCCCGCCCCGCGCACCCGTGACACCCGAGGAGACCGACGTCCTCCTGGACGGGCTGCTCACCCCGGCCGTGCTGCTGGAGCCCGTCGTCCGGGACGGCCGGGCCGTCGACTTCACCATCCGGCGGGTCAACGCCCGGTTCCGCGACCCGCTCGGCCGCCCCCGGGACACGCTGGAGGGCGCCTCGCTGCTGGAGACCTACCCGGTCGCCGTCGCCGCAGGCCTGCTCGAACGCCTGGTCAGGGCCCACGAGACGGGCACTCCGCAGGCGGCCGAGCAGGTCCGGCTCGCCTTCCGGGCCACCGGGGCCGCCACCCCCGAGGCCGTCCCCACCGCCGTCCTGCTCGCCGTCGCCCCGCTCGGCGACCGGCTCCTGGCGAGCTGGCAGCTCGACGACGCAGGGGCCGCGGAGGACGAGCGGACCGCGCTGCTGCGCCAGGCCCAGCGGCTCGCCCGGGTGGCCGGGTTCGAGGAACGGCCGGGCGAGGGCCGGATCCGCTGGAGCGAGGGCCTGCACGAGCTCTACGGGCTGCCGCCGGACGCGGACCCCGTGCCGCTGGCCCGGCTCGCCGGGCACGCCCACCCGGACGACGGGCCCGCGATCCGACGCCTGCTGGACACCGTCCGGCACCGCCACCGCACCGCCTCGGCGGTCGTCCGCCTCGACCGGCCGGACGGCACCCACCGCTTCACCCGGGTCATCGCCGAGCCCGTCCTGGACGACCTCGGGCAGCTGACCGCGGTCCGCGGCGCCTACCACGACGTGTCCGCCCAGCACTGGACGGAGGTCGCGCTCGGCGCCACCCGGGAGCGGCTCGCCGACAGCGAGCAGGAGTCCGCCGAACGCGAGCAGTTGGCGCTCCGGCTCCAGCAGGCGATCCTGCCCGCCGCGCCGCCCCCGCTCGGCGTCACCGGGGTGCACGCCGCCGTCCGCTACCGCCCCGCCGCCCAGCGCGACCGGGTCGGCGGGGACTGGTACGACGTGCTGCCGCTGCCCGACAAGCGGGTGCTGCTCGCGGTCGGCGACGTCGCCGGGCACGGCGTCGGGGCCGCCACCGGGATGGTCGCACTGCGCCACGCCCTGCGCGGCCTCGCGGTGACCGGCGCCGGCCCGGCCCGGCTGCTGGAGTGGGCCAACACCGTCGCCCTGCGCGAACCCGGGCAGGTCACCGCGACCGCCGTCTGCGTGCTGCTCGACCCGGGCGGCGGCGAACTGCGCTGGGCCCGGGCCGGTCACCTGCCGCCGATCCGGCTCGGCGCGGCCGGCGCCCAGGTGCTGCCGCTGCCCCACGGGGTGCTGCTCGGCGCGCTGGACGACGCGGAGTACGAGGAGCGCACCGCCCGGCTCGACCCCGGGGACGTCCTGCTGCTCTACACCGACGGCCTGGTCGAGCGCCGGGACCGGCCGGTCGAGGAGTCGGTCGAGCAGCTGATCCGCGCGGCCGGCGCCCCCGGCCCGGACCTAGAGCAGTACCTGGACCGGCTGCTCGAACTCAGCCCCGCGGACACCGACGACGACACCTGCCTGATCGCCGTCCAGACCGAGTAGCGGAACCGTCCGGTGGGAACCGAGTAGCCGGACCGTCCGGTCGGACGGGATCGCCCGGTGCGACGGAACCGTCCGGTGCGACGGGACCGGGCCGCGGCCGTTACGGGCCGCGGCCGTTACGGACCGCGCGACCCGGGTAGGCGCGACCCGTCGGGGGAGGAGAACGGCACGGAAAGGACGGATCCCCCATGTTGCTGCTGGGACTCCTGCTGATGGCGGCGTCCGGCGCGTTCGTCGGGCTGCTGATCGCGGACAACCTCTCCGGCGGGCCCGAATACCAGGTGACGATCCTCGGCACCGACCTCGTACGGCTGAACACCCTGGGCGTCTTCCTCGCCGGTGTGGCCCTCGCGCTGCTCTTCTGCCTCGGCCTCGCCCTGATGTGGTCGTCCCGGCGGCGGACCGCGCGCCCGGTCGGCGCGGCACGGTCGGCGCGGCACCGGGCGGGCTACCGGGAGGCCGAACCCGTGGAGCCGGTACGGCGGTCCGCACCGGCGGAGCGCGCCGCGCCGGGCTACGAGCCGGGCTACGAACGACCCGTTGACGACACACCCGCCCAGGACGGCAGGGCCACCGACCCGCCGGTCTCCACCGCACCGGTCTCCACCGCACCGGTCTCCACTGCGCCGGTCACCGACGCGCCGGGCAGCGGCGTTCGGGGCAGCGACGTTCGGGGCAGCGGGGCTCGGGGCAGCGACGAGGAGGTCGCGCCCCCGGAGGAGCAGGCCGCCGAACAGGGCGGCCGGGAGGAACCGGCACGATCGGGAGGCTGGATGCGGCACCTGTTCGGACCCTGAGCACCGTCCGTCCCACCGGTACGGAGGAGGAGTGATCGCATGTCGGGGGTCCGGGCGCCGTCCGTCCTCCGGGCCGCGAAGGCGGTCCGGCTGCCGCTCGCGGAGCGGCCCGGAGCGGCGGCCGAAGCACGCGCCGTCACCGCCCGCTTCCTGGCCGACGTGACCGACCGGGAACTGGTCCGCGACGCCGTGCTGCTGGTCTCCGAACTGGTCGGCAACGCCCAGCGGCACACCGCCGGCCCCGGCGCGCTGCTGCTCGTCCGGGGCGACGGGGCGCTGCGGATCGAGGTCAGCGACCCGAGCCGCCGCGCGCCGGTGCCCCGGGCGCCGTACACCGACAACGGATCGGGCGGCCTCGGACTGCACCTGGTGGAGCGGCTCAGCCTACGCTGGGGCTGGCGGCCCCTGGGACCGGGCAAGACGGTCTGGTGCGAGCTGCGGGTGCCGCCGTAGCGTGTCCGACCACCGCGGACGGGTAGGTGCCCGGATGAGCCGCCACGGCACGGCGACCGCGACTCCCGCCCGCGAACAAGCTCACCCTCGGGGGCAACAAGCCCATCGACCACGGGAGGCCACCATGGACCTCGCGTTCCTCACCCCGCTGCTCGACCGACCCGGCCCCTGGGCCACCGTCTACCTCGACACCGACCGCGCCACCGAGGACGCCGCCCGGCGCCGGGCACTGATCGACCGCGCCGCCGTCAGCCGGCTGGCCGACGCCGGCACCGACGAACGCACCTGCGCGGCCGTCCGCGACCACCTGGCCGCCGAGCCCACCGCGGGCTCCCCGCCCGGACGGGCGCTGTTCGCGGCGGACGGCGAGGTGGCCCTGGACGTCCCGCTCGCCGCCTCCCCGCCCGACGTCACCGCCACCTGGGCCCCGCTCCCGCACACCGGCCCGTTGGTCGGCCTCCTCGACGACGCCGTACCCGCCTGCCTGGTCGCCGCCGTCGACCGCACCGGCGCCGCGCTGGAACGCTACCGACTCGGCCGCGGCACACCGGCCGGCACGGTCGAGGCCCCGCAGTGGCAGGGCCGGGGGCACCGCGCCCCGCCCGCCGACCGCCACGAGTGGCACTACCGGCACCGCGTCGAGGACACCTGGGACCGCACCGCCGGGATCATCGCCGACCACCTCGCCCGCACCTGGCCGCAGAGCGGCGCCCACCTGCTCGTCCTCACCGGCGACATCCGCGAACGCCGGGCCGTGGCCGCGAAGCTGCCCGGGCACCTGCAGTCCCTGACCGTCGAACTGGACGGCGGCGGCCGGGCCGACGGAAGTGCCCGCGAGTCCTTCGACCGGCGCCTCGCCGCAGCCTGGAACGACCACCGCGCCCGGCACCTGACCGAGGTGCTGGACACCTTCCGCACAGCCCTCGGCCGCCCCGGCGAGCACGGCACCGACGGCGCCGGCACCGAGACCGCGCCCGGACCGGCCGCCCAGGGCATCCCCGCGGTGATCAGCGCGGCCCGGCAGCACCAACTCGCCGCGCTGCTCCTCCAGTCGAGCGGCCACGACCCGGACCGCCCGGTGTGGACCGGCCCCGAGCCCGAGCACATCGGCGTCCACCGCGCCGAACTGCGCGGCATGGGCGTCGCCCACCCGGCACAGGCCCCCGCCGCCGACGCCCTGCTGCGCGCCGGCGCGGCCTGCGACGCCGAGGCCCTGCTCGTCCCGGACGCCCTCGCCGGCCCGCCCGGCGGCCTCGGCGCGGTCCTGCGCTGGCCCGCCTGAGTCACGCACCGACTCCCCGGGGCCGCCGGTCCGCCGGCCCGCTACCGCTCGGAGCTGCCCGGCAGGACCGGCTTCACGTCCAGCACCGGGGTGCCGTCGATCGCCTCCAGGTCACTGACCCGCAGGCGCGGGCCCTCCACGGCCAGGACGGTGACCCGGTGCAGGCCGATCGGGTTCGGCCGGTCCGGCGAGCGGGTGGCGAACACCCCGGTCTCCGGCCGGTCGCGCTCGCCGCGCGGGTGCACGGCCAGCACCTCCCGGTCGGCCCGGTCCAGCCAGGTCAGCAGCAGCACGTCCTGCCCGACCGCGAGGTCCCGCAGCGCCCGCTCCACCGACGCGTCGAACACCACCCACGCGTCCGGCCCGCCCTCGTCCCCCTGCCGGGGCGCCTGCGCCCGCTCCACCAGCGGCGACTCCACCCGCCCGATCGCCCGCACCTCGAAGCTCCGCCCGCGCCCGCCCCGCCCCTGGGAACCCTGACCCGTCATCGCGCCCTCCGCATACCCGACACTCCGTCAGCAGGCACCGTACCGGGCCCGATCGCCCGCACGTCCGACCGTCCACCCCGGGCCCCGCCGAGCCGCCGCCGTGCTGCCACCGGGCCACTTCCTCCTGGAGAGGATCGGCGCGTTCGACGTCCCCGAGGAACTCGACGAGCGGGCGCAGGCCGTCACGGAGCACCTGCGGGCGGCCCTGGGGGCGATGGGCGGCATCGGCAGCGGCCACGGCGCCGGTCTGTCCCGCCGGTTCGTCCGCGGCGAGACGGTGAGCGCCTTCCTCACGCTCGTACGCTTCGGCCCCCGGACCGGTCGTGGTCGGCCGCAGGAGTTCTGGGCGGCGCTGGTGACCGCCGGGGAGCTCCTCGACCCGGCGGACGGCGACGGGCGCGGGACCGTCGCGGAGGCGCTCGACACCTGCCGGGCCCGCCTGGCGCAGTGCGCCCGCTGAGTGCGTCCGCTGGGCGCGCCCCCTGACCCAGGTCAGGACGGACCCGGTTGGCCTCGCACCAGCCACGCCGGTTCGAGCGGGACCAGGTGCCCGGTGAGGGCGTGGATGTCGGACGGGACGTCGGCGCGGGCGAGGAGGGCCGGGAGGCGGTGCGCGGCGTAGGCGCCGTGGGCCGCGGCGGTGGACCAGAGGGTGGTGACGAGGAACCGGTCGGCGGCGAGGCGGGTGACGGCCCCCGCCAGCATGCCCTCGGCCGCCGCCATGCCCGGCGTCCAGACCCGGTCCTGGACGTCCAGAAAGTGCGCGGCGCGGCCGGGGCGGAGCCGGCAGTCGGCGGCGCGCAGCACGGTGGCGCGGGCGAGGGCGTCGGCCGGGGAGGCGGCCGCGCCGGGCAGGGCGCGGACGACCGGGCCGGCGGCGATCCGCAGGTCCGTCCAACTGCCGTGCTGCGCCGCCTCGTCGGCGACGAGGTCGTGGCGCTCGCGCATGAACCGGGTGTAGGCGGGCTCGTCCGTCCACAGGGCGAGCAGGAGGGCCCGGTCGCCGTCCGGCGCCCAGCCGCCGCCCTGCCCGACGAGGCCGGGCTGGTCGGAGATCGCCGACCAGCGGCGCTGGCCGGCGGCGAACGCCTCGCGGGCGCCGGCCCGGACCCGGCAGTCGATCCACTTGCTCCACATGCGGTCCATCCTGCTGCGCCGGGCGGGCGGGCCGTCCATCGGGCGGTGGTCGCAGGGACCGTCGGGCCGGGGACGTAGGCCGTACGACGCGGTGCGGCCGTCCCGGATGGCCGGATCTTGCAGAGTCCCGTCATTGCCGCCACCACCGCTGCCGGGCGAGGCTGGGGCCATGGACGACGCACTCCGCCTGCCGCACCTGGTCGTGATCCCGGTCTTCCCCGGGGTGAACGCGCTGGACGTGACCGGGCCCGCCGAGGTGCTGGCGCTGGCCGGACGGCTGCTGCCGCCCGGGCGGCCCGGGTACGACGTGCGGGTGTGCGCCGAGCGGTGCGGGCCGGTGGAGACCTTCTCGGGGGTGCCGCTGCACGTGACCGCGACGCTCGCCGAGCAGCGGGTGCGCCCGGACACGGTGCTGGTACCGGGGCGGGTGGACCTGGGCCCGGACGGGCCGGTGCCGCGGGTGGACCCGGCGGTGGTGGCCTGGTTGCGGGAGGTCGGGCCCGGCGCCGGGCGGGTCGCCTCGGTGTGCGCCGGCGCCCACGTCGCGGCGGCGGCCGGACTGCTGGACGGTCACCGTGCGACGACCCACTGGGCGACCGCGGACCGGCTGGCCGCGGACCACCCGGCCGTCGAGGTGGACGCCGATCCGGTGTTCATCCGCTCCGGGCGGCTGTGGACCAGTGCGGGCCTGACCACCTCGATGGACCTCACCCTCGCCCTGGTCGCCGACGACCACGGCGACGACCTCGCGCTGGAGATCGCCCGGATCATGGTGATGTACCTGCAACGCCCGGGCGGGCAGAGCCAGTTCAGTGTCCCCCTGGCCCACGGGCCGGGCGCCCGGGCGGACCTGCGGACGCTGCGCCGCTGGATCGGCGAGCACCCGGATGCCGACCTCTCGGTACCCGCGCTCGCCGCCCGACTCGCCATGAGCGAACGGCACTTCGCCCGCGTCTTCCGCTCCGAGACCGGCACCACACCCGGGGCGTACGTCGAGGAACTGCGCCTGGAGACCGCCCGCCGGCTGCTGGAGCGCACCGACCGCCCGCTGCCGGGGATCGCCCGCGCGTGCGGCTTCGGCTCGGTCGAGACGCTGCACCGGGTGTTCCGGGACCACCTCTCCACCACCCCCGGCGACTACCGGCGCCGGTTCGGCCTCACGACCACCGACTGACGGATCACCGACTGTCGGATCACCGACCACCCCGATGGAACGACCATCCCAAGGAGAACGACCACCGTGAAGATCACGGCCACGCACATCGGCACCGCGACCGTCCTGATGGAGATCGGCGGCCTGCGGCTGCTCACCGACCCGGCCTTCGACCCCGCCCCGGCCGAGTACCGCCACGACCCGGTGGTGCTGCGCAGCACCGGAGGCCCGGCGATCGGCGCGCACGAGCTGCCCCCGGTGGACGCCGTGCTGCTCAGCCACGACGAGCACCCCGACAACCTGGACGCCACCGGCCGGACCCTGCTCTCCGGGCGCCCGGTGCTGACCACGGTCGGCGGCGCGGCCCGGCTCGGCGGCGGCGCGCTGGGCCTGGCACCGTGGCAGACCCGCGACCTGACGGTGGACGGCCGGACCCTGCGGGTCACCGGTACCCCCGGGCTGCACGGTCCGGTCGGGGAGGTGACCGGCTTCGTGGTGGAGGTGCCGGGCGAGCCGGAGGCCCTCTACGTCTCGGGCGACACCGTCCACTTCCCCGAACTGGACGAGGTCGGGCGGCGGTTCACGATCGGCACGGCCGTGCTGCACCTCGGGGCCGCCCGGATCCAGGCCTTCGGCGGCGGCGAGCTGATCACCATGGACGCGGCGCAGGCCGCGGCGCTGACCGCCTCGCTCGGTGCCCGCCGGGTCGTCCCGGTGCACTACACCTCGTGGGAGCACTTCACCGAGGGGCGTGAGGAGACCACCGCGCACTTCGCCGCAGCGGGCCTGGCGGACCGCCTGCACTGGCTCACCCCCGGCGTGCCCGAGATCCTGGGCTAGCGGGATCGGCGGGCCCGGCCGGATCGGTGGGCTCGGCGCGATCGGCGGGGCCGGCCGGATCGGTGGGCCGTCCCTGCCGCCGGGGCCCGGCAGCGGGGACGGCCCCGTCGAGCGGCTTTGGCTCCCGGCCGCCCGACCAGGCATGATCGGGGCATGGTCGAACGAGTCATTGCAGCGTGTGACGGAGCAGCCAAGGGCAACCCCGGCCCGGCGGGCTGGGCGTACGTGGTGGCGGACGCCGCCGGGACGCCCCAGCGCTGGGAGTCCGGGGCGCTCGGGCACAGCACCAACAACGTGGGCGAGCTGACGGCGTTGCAGCGGCTGCTGGCGGCGACCGACCCGGCCGTTCCGCTGGAGGTGCGGCTGGACAGCACCTACACCCGCGACTCGGTGACCAAGTGGCTGAAGGGCTGGAAGCGCAACGGCTGGAAGACGGCGGCCGGCAAGCCGGTCGCCAACCAGGAGCTGATCCAGGCGATCGACGCGCTGCTGGAGGACCGGGACGTCACCTTCGTGTACGTGCCGGCGCACCAGGTGGACGGCGACCCGCTGAACGCCGTCGCCGACAAGGCCGCCAGCGACGCGGCCCGCACCCAGCAGGGCGCCTCCGGCACCGCCGCCGACCTGCCCGAGCCCGACCCGGCCGCCGCCTCGAAGCCCCGCACGGCGCGCAGCACCGGCACCCGTTCCGGCGCGGCCGGCACCGCCGCGAAGCGCACCTCCTCGGGTACCTCCCGCACCCTGGCCGCCCGCTACCCGGGGACGTGCCCGTGCAGCCGCCCGTACGCCAAGGGCGACAAGATCACCAAGGTGGGTGCCGGCTGGGGCCACCCCGAGTGCGTGGCCGCCCACGCCTGAGCCCGGCCCGCCTGACCGTCGCCGCCCACGCCTGAGCACCGGGGCCGCCTCGCCCGTACTACCCGATGAGCGGCCCGAGCGGCCCGAGCGGACCGGGAGGTGAGTGCGGTGATCGTTTCGGAGACGGCGGAGTTCCACGTCGGGGACCAGGTGTGGGTGTACCGCGAGTCGTCCTACGCCGCGGTCGAGAGCGCCGTCGTCGTGGCGGCCCCCGCGGACGGCAGTCTGCGGCTGGAGTTCACCGACGGGCACCGCAGCCATCTGCGCTCCGGCCGGGTGGAAGTGCCGGCCGTGCGCCCCGCCCGGGTGCTCTGAGGGCCGGTCTTCGGACCCCCGCCTGCAGGGGTCCGAAGACCGGCCCGAGGGCCCGGTACCGGGAACACGACCGGCCGACCGCGGGTGCGGTCGGCCGGTCGTGTGTCGCGAGACGGGTGGGATCAGCCCTGCTGGGTGATCTCCTTGATGTCCTCGAAGCTCATGCCGAGCGAGTTGAACGCGCGGGCCTGCGTCTCCGGGACGCCGAGCTTGGCGAGCTCCTTGAGCTGGGCGTCGGTCAGCGGCGCCACGGCGGTGGCCGGGCCGTTCTCGGGGTCGAGGCCGGCGCCGGGGCGCGGGCCGGTGCCGCCGGCGGCGAGGCCGAGCACCGCCTTCATCAGGTCCTCGGTGGTCGTCTTGACCGCGTCGCCCGGGGCCTGGACGTTCGGCGCGGACTTGTCGAAGGCCAGCTTCACCGGGAAGTTGACGCCCGGCTCGATCTTGTCGGCCAGCTGGGCGAAGTCGAAGGTGGCCGAGGAGAAGGCGCCGTCCTTCAGGTAGAGGTCGACACCGACCTTGCGGTCCGGCACGTCGCTCGGGGCCTGGCTCGGGAACTTCTTGAACTGCTGCGGGAACTTGTCCGCGACCGGCTTGACGGCCTTGAACATCTCGTCCACCAGCTGGCGGGCCGGGGCGCTCATCCAGATGTGCTCGGTGCCGTCCTTGCTGCCCTTGTCCTCGTACGTGACGGTGCGGGTGAGCACGTCCTTGAGCGAGTTGACGAGCTGCTTGGCGGCCTCCGGGTCGGCGGTCGGCGCACCGCTCGGGGTGGCCTTCTTGCCGTCGTTCTTCTTCGCCTCGTCGGCGAGCTCCTGGAGGTCGAGCGAGATCCACTTGCCGGCCAGCACCTCCTTGACCGCGCCCATGTCCGCCGGCAGGTCCTTGCTGACGGCGTCCACCTGGGAGGGGTCCTCGCCGACGAGCTTCACCAGGCCCTTGGCGTCGACGTGCAGGTAGCCCTTGGCGTCGACCTGGCGGTACTCCAGCAGCGAGGTGCCGTTGCGGTCGGCGATCACGTAGGAGATGCGCACCGACTTGTCGAGCGTCAGGTCCTTGTCGGCGGCCGAGCCCTTGGCGTTCTTGAACGCCTCGATCTCCTTGAGCGGCTTGTCGGCGGAGACCGCGACGGCGATGGAGAGCCCGGACATCGCCTTGGCGCTCTTCTCGTCCATCCCGCCGCCCTCGGCGCCCTTCTCCCCGGTGGCCTTGGCGAAGGCGACGATCTGCTCGGGGGTGGCGTCGATGGAGAGCTTGAAGCCGGCTGACTTGCCGTCGCCGACCTTGTCGAAGGCCTTCGAGACCTTCTGGGCGGCGGAGAGCTGCTCGACGGTGCCGCAGGCGGCGAGACCGGTGGCGAGGACGGAAGCGGTGACGGCGACGGGCATCGCACCGCGGGCGGCCTTGCGGATGGCGGTGTTGATGGTGCAACTCCTGTGTGACTGGGCCCGATCGGACGACCGGGCCTTCCCTCCCCTGTGGCGTGCAGCGCCACAGCGCATACACATGTGATCACATTATCAGCAAGCCGTCGCACCATTATTTGGCGCAGACTTTAAGCGATGTGGCCGGAAACGTCCATGATGGCCGGATAGGTCCGCCCTGCGTGAGGTCTGCGCCGAGCTGCCACGAGGCGCCACGCGCCGTCGCGCGCATCCGGAGCCCGGCCGGACCATGCCGAACCATGGCAGAACCTTTGCCGAGAAGGGGTGTTCAGGCCCCCGGCACCCCTTGTTAGCCTCAGCCGATTTCCCGCCGGGCAGGTCGGCGGACAGACGGGGCATGAGGTACCGAAAGCATGGCAATTCGCCGGGCGAAGCAGAAGGCCCAGGTCATCGAGAAGCTCTCGCAGGTGGCGCCGCCGGGGGAGACCTTCATCGCGTGCGTGCACGTGGAGACCGGACCCAGCCCGTGGCTCAACGCGGTCTTCGACGAGGTGCCGCTGCTCGGCCTGATCGTCGCACTGACCCGTCAGTTCTACTTCCTGACGCTCACCAACAGCTCGATCGTGGTCAACTCGGCCAGCCGCTGGACCAACCGCCCCGGGGACGTCGTCGCGGTCTTCCCGCGGCACGCCTTCCCGGTCAGCCGGGTCAAGCGGGCCTCGATCTGGAGCTCGATGTACCTGCAGCTGCCCACCAGCGGCAAGCCGACCCGGCTGAACATCCACCGCTACTGGCGGGCCGAGCTGGACCAGCTGAGCACCGCCTTCCCGCCCGGGTCGATCGACGCTGCCTCGCAGCCGTTCGAACTCGCGCCGCAGGGCATGCCGTACGCGGCCCCGCAGGGCCAGCCGTTCCCGCAGCAGCAGCAGCCGTACCCGGCTCCGCCGGCGCAGCCGTACCCGCCGCAGGGCCAGCCGTACCCGCAGCAGCAGCCGTACCCGGCCCCGCCGGCGCAGCCGTACCCGCCGCAGGGCCAGCCGTACCCGCAGCAGCAGCCGTACCCGCCGCAGGGTCAGCCCTACCCGCAGCAGCCGCCCTACGGCGGCCAGCCGGGCTACCCCGCGCAGCGGTGACCCCGCCCCGGGAGGGCTGAACACGCCCCGGCCCCGGCTCCCCGCATGGGGGGCCGGGGCCGCGTGGTTCGCGTGGCGGCTGCCGCCGCGGCGGCCAGGACCGCCTACGAGTGCTGCAGGGCGACGATGGCGAAGGCGACGGCGGCGATGACGATCGTGCCGAGGACACCCAGCACGGTGGGCGTCAGCCGGTCCCGGAACTGCTTCGGCGGCTTCACCCGCTGCGTGGGGTGGGTGCTGTACTCCCACCAGTTCACCAGCCGCTGGACGTTCGTCTGGAAGTCGGCGGCCGGGTAGATCCGGCTGGTCGCCAGGCCCGGCAGCGAGCGGCGGCGTCCGTTGGTCATGAAGATCCGTGCCGCGCTGGACACCGAGCCGTTGGCCTTGGTCTCCCGTACGTCGACCCACTTGATCTCGTGCCACGGGTAGGTGCGGCCGCGTCCGAGGCCCCAGCAGACGGTGACGCCGTCGGCGCCGACCCGGCTCCAGGAGCGCCAGCTGAGGACGAAGGTCGGGACGCAGAGGGCCAGGGTGCCGAGGATCAGCCAGAGCGTGCCGGTGGAGCCGAGTTTCGACTCGCCGAGGACCAACTGGGTCACGAGGACGAGGAGCAGCGGAAGGAGATTCGACCACGAGGGCCGGAACAGGTCTTTCCCCCGGAAGATCAGTTCGTTCACCCGGCGCACACTACGCCTGTGCTTCCGGGCCGGAACAGGGGGGTGCGAGTGTCTTGCCAGGCGGCCCGGTCCCTCCCTACCGTCGAAGGGCGCAAGCTGACAGACCGTCTCACAAGACGCTGGGGCGGTCTCCCAAGACGTCGTGCCACCCGGTGAAGGAGCGACGATGCCACGGACAGGTCCCCGGCGCCGCCTCGGCGTCCGATCCCTCTGCACTCTCGCGGCCGCCCTCGGCCTGCTCGTCCCGGCTGCCGCCACCAGCAGCAGCGCCGCGCCCGGCGCGGCGCCGGCCCTGCGGGAGGTGATGTTCGTCGGCAACAACTGGGAGGGCACCGCCGACGTGATCGAGTCCTCCGGCGGCCTCGGCAAGGTCGGACGGATCGACGTCATCCCCGACAAGGACCAGCGGCTCGCCGAGATCTACCTCGACCCGGTGAAGCTCGCCTTCTTCCTCGGTGTCCGGCTCGGCCCCGGCGAGGGCCACGACCAGTTCGTCGACGACATGTACAGCACGCCCGACGGCACCGCCGTGGTCGTCTCCCGGCCCAGCTTCGCCGACGTCGTCTCCCTCGACCTCGCCACCGGACGGATCAGGTGGCGCTTCCCGGTGGCGGGTTACCGCGCCGACCACATGGCGCTCTCGCCGGACGGCACCCGGGTGGCGGTCTCCGCCTCCACCGCGAACACCGTCCACGTCCTGGACGTCCGCACCGGCACCGAGCTCGGCTCGTTCCACACCGGGGACAAGCCGCACGAGAACATCTTCACCGACGGTGGCCGGCAGCTGTGGAACATGTCCATCGGCAACGTCGAAACCGCCCTGGACGCACCGTGGCTGGACTGGACGAAGGGCGATCGGCACATCACCGTCGTCGACGCGGCCACCCTGGCGCCGATCCGGGTGATCGACATGCGCAAGCGCCTCGACGACGCCGGGCTCGGCGGGTTGTCCAACGCCGTCCGGCCCGCCGTCTTCTCCCCGGACGGCTCCAAGCTCTACTTCCAGGTGTCGTTCTTCAACGGCTTCGTCGAGTACGACGTGGCGGCCGACCGGATCACCCGGGTGAAGACCCTGCCGGCCGCCCCGGCCGCCGGTACGGACCGCACCACCTGGCCCAACGACTCCCGCCACCACGGCCTGTCGATGAGCCCGTCGGGCGACCGGCTCTGCGTCGCCGGCACCGTGGACGACTACGCGACGGTGGTCGACCGCGCCACGCTCCAGGAGGGCCCGCTGGTGCCCGCGTCCAAGCCGTACTGGGCGACGGTGAGCGGCGACGGGAAGTCCTGCCTGATCTCCGAGAGCGGCGCGGACCGGGTCACCGCGATCGACTTCGCGACCGGGCTCAAGACCGCCTCGGTCGCGGTCGGCCGGCATCCGCAGCGGGTCCGGCTCGGCCACGTGCCCACCGGCTGGACCGGCCCCACGCCGCCCTGATCCTGCGGGGCAGGGTGTTCGGCACCCCGCCCGGCGGCCGCGGGGACGGCCTCGCCCGCGGCCTGCCGCTCCTGCTGGCGCCCCTACCTGCGGCCCCGCCGGGCCGCGGCCGGCTCCCGGAGGGTGCGGCGGGCCGCGGCCAGGGTGAGCAGGCCCCACAGGACGGCGAGCACGGCGGTGACGTAGACGCCGCCGCCGAGGATGGAGAGGTCGTCGTCCAGCGGGGCCGGCGGGGCCCAACCCTCCGGGTCGACCAGCACGTTCATGGTGCTGCCGACGTCTGACCGGCCCGAGCAGCCGAAGCCGCCGACCTGGCCGTGCGGCAGCGGCTGCCCGTCGGCCCGGCGGATGTCACAGGTCCAGCTGACCCTCCCGCTGCGGTCCTTCGAACTGTGGGCGCCGGTGACCACCACCTCGGTCTCCACCCCGCGGTGGGTCAGGATCTGGGCGCGGAGGCTCGCCGTCGGAAGCACCATCAGCAGCACGCCCGCCAGGACGGCCGGCCAGAGCACCCAGTTGCCGGGCCGGACGAACCCCAGGCCGGTGATGCCCGCCGCGAGCACCAGGAACGCCGCGATCGCGCAGAGCACCTGGTAGTCCGGGTCGGTGGCGATCGCCAGCAGACCGACCATCAGCACCGGGGTGAGCACCCCGACCAGCCACGCCGTCCGGCGGACGGCCCGTGGCGACAACTGCGGCGCCGGGAGCCTGCGGACCCGCTTCGGGGGCGGGACCACCCCGTCGGCGCGCGGTCTCTTCTGCTTCTTCTTCTTCCCCGCCATGGAGCCCCCGTCCGGTGGTGCTTGGTGCTTGGTGCTTGGTGCTTGGTGCTTGGTGCGTGGTGCGTGGTGCGTCGTGCGTGGTGTGCGTGCCTGCGACAGTGTGACCGCAGCTCCGGAGGTCCGGAAGGGCGGGGGCCGGATCTCCGGCTCCTCGGCCACCACCAGGCGTTCGCGCGGAAGTTACCGACGAGTTCACCCCAAGCTCGTCCGAAGTCTTGCCGCCCGTGCCGCTCAACAAGTTGGATGCACAACATCCCGCGACCCGACGGGTCCACGACACGCCCCACGGAGCCCAGATGCCGCTGTCGTCCGTCCGCCGTGCCCTCGCCGCCGGTGCCGCCGCCACCGTGATCGCCACGCTCGGCGCCGCCCCCGCCTCGGCCGAGAGCGCGCCGCTGACCGCGCCCCCGCTCGACGTGCTGACCTACAACGTGTTCCTGATGAGCACGTCGCTCTACCCCAACTGGGGCCAGCAGTACCGGGCGCAGGCGATCGCCTCGGCGGACTTCTTCCAGGGCCACGACGTGGTCGTGCTGGAGGAGGCCTTCGACAACGCGTCCTCCGACGCGCTGACCGCCAAGGCCTCGGCCGCCTACCCGTACCACACGCCCGTGGTCGGCCGCTCCACCGGCGGCTGGGACGCCACCTCCGGCAGCTACAGCTCCACCACGCCCGAGGACGGCGGGGTCACCCTGCTCAGCAAGTGGCCGATCCTGCACAAGGAGCAGTACGTCTACAAGGACGCCTGCGGCTCGGACTGGTTCTCCAACAAGGGCTTCGTCTACGCCGTCCTGGACGTGAACGGCCGCCGCACCCACGTGGTCGGCACCCACCTGCAGTCCACCGACTCGGGCTGCTCCAGCGGTCAGGCGGCGGACATCCGGGCCAGGCAGCTCGGCGCGATGCGCGCCTTCCTCGACGCCAAGCGGATCCCGGCCGCCGAGCCGATCGTCCTCGCGGGCGACCTCAACATCGACTCGCACGGCTCCGAGTACCAGGCGCTGCTGGACAACGGCAACCTCGCCCCGGCCTCCGCCCGCACCGGCTGGCCGTACTCCTTCGACACCGCCGACAACTCCGTCGCCGCCTACCGCTACCCGGGCGACCCCAAGGAGGACCTCGACTACGTCCTCTACCGCGCCGACCACGCCCGGCCGCAGCAGTACGCCAACCAGGTCCTCCGGGTGCACAGCACGCCCTGGACGGTGAGCAGTTGGGGCAAGAGC
Organism: Kitasatospora sp. NPDC096140; assembly: GCF_040303045.1. Taxonomy (NCBI): domain Bacteria; kingdom Bacillati; phylum Actinomycetota; class Actinomycetes; order Kitasatosporales; family Streptomycetaceae; genus Kitasatospora; species Kitasatospora sp. NPDC096140. The sequence continues at coordinate 15,689 of NZ_JBEOUW010000018.1, read as the reverse complement.
TACACGTACACCGACCTCTCCGACCACTACCCGCTCGCCGCGCACTGACACCGCGGCGGGGCCCGGGGCCGGGCACCGGATGTGGGATGCGTCACCGACTCGCCCCACCTGCGGTTCGGCCCCCTACGATCCTGAACGCCGAGGTCAGGCGCCGTCGTACCCCGGCGGCGCCCGCCCGGCGCCCAGCGATCAGCCCCAGGAGAAGCGCACGTGACCACCCCCACCGCCGCGCCCGACAGCTACTTCCAGCGCACCGGCGAGAACCGCTACAAGCCCACGGCCCACGCCCAGGGTGCCTGGCACCCCGACGAGCAGCACTTCAGCCCGCTCGGCGGCCTGGTCGTCCACGCGATCGACCGCCACCGCACCGACCGGGCGCGGACCGACCGCCCGGGCGGCGCCCTGGCGCTGGCCCGGATCAGCTTCGACATACTCGGCCTGATCCCCCTCGACGAGATCGAGGTCACGGTGGAGACCGTCCGGCCCGGGCGCACCATCGAGCTGGTCGAGGCCACCGTGGTGGCCGGGGAGCGCGCCGTGGTCCGGGCCCGCGCGTGGTTCCTCGCCGAACTCGACACCGCGGCCGTCGCCGGGACGCACGACCGGCCGCTGCCCGGGCCCGAGGAGTTCGAACCGTGGGCGATGGGCGGGCTGTGGGGCGGCGGCTACATCGAGTCGATCGACGTCCGCCGGCGGGAGTCGGCCCCGGGCCGCGCCGCCGCCTGGATCTCCACCCCGGTCGAGCTGGTCGCCGGTGAGCCGAGCAGCCCGTACGCCTCGTTCATCGCCCTGGTGGACACCGCCAACGGCATCGCGGCGCGCCAGGACCCCACCGCGTGGATGTTCCCCAACACCGACCTGACGATCCACCTCCACCGCCGCCCCGAGGGCCCCTGGACCGGCCTGGACACCGCCGTCAGCTTCGGCCCGACCGGCCACGGAGTCACCAGCACCGTCCTGCACGACCGGCAGGGGCCGGTCGGCCGCGCCGAGCAGATCCTCACCGTCCGCCCGCAGCAGGGCAGTTGACGGAGGCGGCGCCGCCACCGGTCGCGGTGGCGGCGCCGTCGGGGGAGCAGCGCGGGTACGGGCTCAGGAAGCGGGCAGCGAGTCCATGAAGGAGCTGACCGAGAAGACCGCGTTGCCCGGGCCGGCCGGACCGTAGCCGGGCGGCGAGGAGAGGCCGAACTCCTCCAGGGTCGCGCGGTAGGTCTGCAGCAGGCGGATGTGGTACTCCAGCGGCGCACCCTGCGGGTTGGCCTTGCCGAGCGGAGTGGTGGGCTCGGGGCACCAGGTGGTGAAGCGCGGGACCACGCCGTGGGACATGAAGTAGCGCAGGCCCTCCTCGGTGGAGGCGATCGCCTCGTCCACGGTGGTGAAGCCGAAGGGCTCGGCCATCTCCACGCCCGCGACGAAGTTGGGGATCACGTTCTGCGGGCCGAACACCTCGGTGGAGTCGAGGATCCGGCGGTGCCACTCGTCGCGGCCGACGTAGCGCTCCTTGCCCGGGCAGTAGAGCTCGAAGAGCCGCTTGTCCCACACCTCGAAGTTGGGGTGGTAGATCCGCACGCCGTAGTCGTGGAAGCGCTGCACGTCCTCGCGCGGCAGCGCCTGCGCCACCACCTTGCCGATCCAGCGGCCGGGGAAGCGCTCCTCGATGGCCTTGGCGTACTGCCCGTAGAAGTCGGCCTCGTCCCGGCCGCCGACCTGCGAGGTGATCGCCCCGCCGGTGAGGGTGTACGCCCGGGACGCGCGCGCGGTGTCGTGGCGGTCGATGATCTCCAGCGCCTCCAGGACCTCCTCGACCGGCTTGACGCCGGTGTACGGGCGGCCGGCGGCCTTGTGCTGGCGCCAGTTGTGGTTGATGTCGCAGTACTGGCACTCCTCCTTGGCGCCGAAGTACTGGCAGACCCGGAACACCGTGAGGTAGATCAGGTACCCCCACTGGATGGTCGGGGCGACCTCCATCACCGACTTCCCGTTGGCGAGCGTGTGCCGGTAGTAGTCCGGCATCGGGGGAAGGCCGACGTCGGCGATCCGAGCGCCGTCCAGGTAGAGGCCGAGGGTGCCGTCCTCCCCGGCGTCGACGCGGTACGGCGAGTCCGGGTTGACCCGCACCGACACCACCGTGCGGCGCAGCCCGTAGGGCCCGCCGGTCAGCACGACCTCCTCCGGCGGCCGGTTGAGCGCGGCGGCGCCCAGCTCGGGCAGGGTGCGGTGGTCGAAGGAGAAGATGAAGTACGACTTCGGCTTGACCTCGCCGCCCCCGTCGGCCTCCGCGCTGCCGCTGAGCGCGGACTCGTCGAAGGCCATTCCGCCGCGCAGCAGGTCCTCCTTGATCACCGCCTCCCGGGGCACGTCGGGATAGCGCTCCATGAGCGCCTCGACGAGTGCGGTGCGGCTGCGGGCCTGGCTCTCCATGCGCTGCTCTTCCTTCCTGGCCCCGATCGTCCACGGCGCCGTGCCCATTCTCGTCCCCCTTATGCGCCCGGTCCTGTCCGGCCGCGCTGGGGAGGGTCGCCCGGTCCGCGGTGGGGGCGAGGGGGGAGCTGCCCGGCGGCGGGGAGCGCAGGGGCCGCCGGTCATTCGCCGTCGAACGGCCTCCGCCGGATACGGCCCCTGTGCGGCCCCTTGGCGCGGCCCCGGCGCGGCGGCGTCGGCGGCACACGGGGGTGGTCGCCGGGTTGACGCGGCACGCGGGCGGGTCGGGCCGGCCGGTTCGGCGCCGGGGCGCCCCAGCGCGGGCCGGACCGATGCATGACAGGGGCGTTCCCAAACACCGTCAGCACGAACGTTCACCCTATCGGGTGTAGAAGATCGTCCGTTGCGTTCCGGAACGCGCCTTCGCGCCTACGGTTGGGAACCGAGCGAGACGGGGCCCGTCGCCCGGAGTTCTCTTCGCGGCGGGCGAGATGACGACCCGTCATATCGTGCGACCCATTCCAGAGGAGGCTCCATGCCCCTGCGTGTCAGAACGGACTCACCACCAGGGTCCGCCGCCGCTGCGGCGGTGGGCTCATGAGCTCCCCGGCGATCGAGCGCATCCTGCGCGGACCCACCGGACTGGGCACCGCCGGGCTGCAGTTGAGGCCGCAGGCCCCGGCGGCGGAGGCCCCGGCCGCGGAGGCGCCGGCGGTCGAGGCGCCGGCCGTCGCGGTTCCGGCGGCCGAGGCTCCGGCCGTCGAAGCCCCGGCGGTCGCGGTCCCGACGGCCACGGTCGCGGTGCCCGAGGTCCCGGTGCCCGAGGTCTCGGCTGCGGAGGCCCCGGTGTCCGAGGCCGCCGTCCCCGATGTCCAACCGCCCTCCGCCCCCGCGCCGACCGTCCCGGCCCCGTCCGTCCCGGTCCCGTCCCTCCCCGCGCCGACCGTCCCGGCCCTGCCCGGTGCGGCCGCGTTCGGCATGGCCGCGCTCGGGGTGGCTCCGGCCGCCGCGGCGCCGGACGGTGGCAAGCCCAGGACCGGAGACCCCATCCCCGGTCTGTACCACCACCCCATCGCCGAGCCCGACCCGGCGCGGGTGGAGGCGCTCAGCCTGAAGATCAAGGCCTGGGCGATCGACGAGATCGAGCTCTACCCGCCGGAGTGGGAGAAGGACTTCGACGGGTTCTCCACCGGGCGCTACATGGTGGCCTGCCACCCCGACGCGCCCAGCATCGACCACCTGATGCTCGCGGCCCGCCTGATGGTGGCCGAGAACGCGGTGGACGACTGCTACTGCGAGGACCTCGGCGGATCACCGGTCGGCCTGGGCAGCCGCCTGCTGCTCGCGCACACCGCCCTCGACCCGCTGCACACCACGCCGGAGTACCACCCCGCCTGGGAGGCCTCGCTCTCCGAGGACGCGCCCCGGCGTTCGTACCGCTCCGCGATGGACTACTTCGTCCGCGCCTCCACGCCCTCCCAGGCGGACCGCTTCCGGCACGACATGGCGCGGCTGCACATGGGGTACCTGGCCGAGGCCGCGTGGGCGGAGACGGACCACGTGCCGGAGGTGTGGGAGTACCTGGCCATGCGCCAGTTCAACAACTTCCGCCCCTGCCCGACGATCACCGACACCGTCGGCGGCTACGAGCTGCCCGCCGAGCTGCACGCCCTGCCCGCGATGCAGCGGGTGATCGCACTGGCCGGCAACGCCACCACGATCGTCAACGACCTGTACTCGTACACCAAGGAGCTGTCCAGCCCCGGACTGCACCTGAACCTGCCGGTGGTGATCTCCGAATGCGAGGGCGTCTCGCGCAAGGAGGGCTACCTGAAGGCCGTCGGGGTCCACAACGAGCTGATGCACGCCTTCGAGGCCGAGTCGGCCGCGCTGGCCGTCGCCTGCCCGGTGCCGACCCTCGTACGTTTCCTGCGCGGCGTGGCCGTGTGGCTCGACGGCAACCACTACTGGCACCAGACCAACACCCACCGCTACACCCTGCCCGACTTCTGGTGACCGCCCCGGCGGCGGCACCGTTCCCGGTAACCCTTCGTAAGAACCTTTGGAGTTGACCCATGTCCCTGACCGACGACCTCACCACTTCCGGCAACACCATCCCCGGCCCGGCAACTCCCTACCAGGGCGACATCGCACGCTACTGGGACCACGAGGCTCGCCCGGTCAACCTTCGCCTGGGCGACGTCGACGGCCTCTACCACCACCACTACGGCATCGGCGAGATCGACCTCGGCGCGATCGGCGACCCGGCCGACAGCGAGCGCGAGAAGAAGGTGATCGCCGAGCTGCACCGGCTGGAGTCCGCACAGGCCGACGTGCTGCTCGACCACCTCGGCGACATCCGGCCCGACTCCACCCTGCTGGACGCCGGCTGCGGGCGTGGCGGCTCGATGGTGATGGCCCACCAGCGCTTCGGCTGCAAGGTCGAGGGCCTGACCCTCTCCACCCAGCAGGCGGACTTCGGCAACAAGCGCGCCGCCGAGCTCGGCATCGGCGGGTTCGTCCGCTCGCGGGTCGCCAACATGCTGGACATGCCGCTCGCCAACGGCAGCATCGCCGGCTCGTGGAACAACGAGTCCAGCATGTACGTCGACCTGCACGACCTGTTCGCCGAGCACTCCCGGGTGCTCTCGGTCGGCGGCCGGTACGTGACCATCACCGGCTGCTGGAACCCGAAGTACGGCCAGCCGTCGAAGTGGGTCTCGCAGATCAACGCCCACTTCGAGTGCAACATCCACTCCCGCCGCGAGTACCTGCGGGCGATGGCCGACAACCGCCTGGTGCCGCAGGCCGTCATCGACCTGACTCCGGACACCCTGCCGTACTGGGAGCTGCGGAACACCACCTCGCTGGTCACCGGCATCGAGGAGGCGTTCATCGAGTCCTACAAGGACGGTTCGTTCCAGTACGTGCTGATCGCGGCCGACCGGGTCTGATCCGGTCGGAAACGCCCGACGGCGGCCTCCCCGCACCCGCGGGGAGGCCGCCGTCGGCCGTGCGGGCCGCTACCGCCGGGTGAAGGTGAGGTGGGTGACACCGCTCGGGCTGGACACCGCCTCGGTGCGGAACCGCCCCTCCAGCCCTTCGAGCCCCGCCCAGAGCGGCTCACCCCGGCCGAGGACGATCGGCACCACGACCACGTGCAGGTGGTCGATCAGGTCGGCCTCCAGGAAGGCGCGGACCGTGCGGGGGCCGCCGCCGATCCGCACGTCCTTGCCGCCGGCCGCCTCGCGGGCCTGCCGCAGCGCCTCCTCGGGCGTCGCGTCGAGGAAGTGGAAGGTCGTCCCGCCCGCCATCTCCAGCGTCGGACGCGGGTGGTGGGTGAGCACGAAGACCGGGGTGTGGAACGGCGGGTTGGGCCCCCACCAGCCCTTCCACTCCTCGTCCTGCCAGGCGCCGCGCTGCGGCCCGAACTTGTTGCGGCCCATGATCTCCGCACCGATGTCGTCGGCCCAGGCGCGGGCCATCGCGTCGTCCACGCCGGTGTCGCCGCCCTCCTTGCCCTGCATCCGCCGGAACGTCCGGGTGCCGAAGAACCACTCGTGCAGCCGGTGGCCGGCGTGGCCGAACGGTTCGTCGAGGGTCTGGCCCTCGCCCGTGCCGTAGCCGTCGAGGGAGATCGAGAAGTTGTGGACCCGGACCAGGGACATCGGCTTCCTCCGCCGCTCGGTGCCTCGGTGCGGGCGGGCCGCACCCCGTTCGCGCCACGCTAGCCCGCGGGCCCGGATTCCTGAGGCTCCGTCACCGTCCCTGGCGTGGCGGACCCGACGGGACCGGACGCGGACCGGACGGCGGCCGGAACGGACCGGGCGGGCGCGCGTGAGAGGTGTGGACGAAGGGGAAGGGACCGGGGGAGAGTCAGCGCACTCGTCACGCTATTGTCGTGCCTTCTTCACGCGGAGCACGCCTTGATCGGGGATGCTCCGTCAGGCTGCCCGGAGGAGGCGGCCGACACGTCGAACCTCGGGGGGTTCCCATGACCGTACGCCGCACCCTGGCCGGATTCCTGGCGGCCGGCCTGCTCGCCGGCGCCGGCGCGTTGATCACCACCGCCCCGGCGGACGCCGCCCCGGGCGGGACGGGCGAGCTGCCGTTCGGCTCGGCCACCACCGTCGGCCTGCACAACACCTACGACCCGGCCGCCTTCCCGTACCTGGCCCAGGGCCTGGACACCGGCACCGGGATGATCGAGTTGGACCTCTGGCCGGACATCATCACCAAGGAGTGGAAGGTCAGCCACTCCAACCCGCTCGGCAACAGCAACAACTGCACCGCCGCGACCACCCCCGCCCAGCTCTACGGCGGCGGCACCAACAAGAACCTGGAGAACTGCCTCGACGACGTCCGGGTCTGGCTCGCCGCGCACCCGGCGGCCGGGCCGCTGGTCGTCAAGCTGGAGCTCAAGCCCGGCTTCTCCGCCAACCTCGGGATGGGCCCCGACCAGCTGGACGCGCTGATCGCCCAACACCTCGGCTCCGCCGTGCTGCGCCCCGCCGACCTGCTGGCCAAGCCCGGCGGCGGGTCGTACGCGAACCTCGACGAGGCGGTCCGGGCCGGCAACTGGCCGAGCCGCTCGAAGCTGGCGGGGAAGGTGCTGCTGTACGCGATCCCGGGCACGGTCGAACTGGGCAACCCCTTCGACACCCTGCACACCGACGTCGAGTACGGGCGGCACCTGCGCGACCTGGCGGCGGCCGGCCGGATCGGCCAGGCCCAGCTGTTCCCGTCCGTGCTGGGCGCCGCCAGCGGCGACCCGCGCAGCCGGTACACCGGCGCGGACGCCTCGATCCGGCCGTGGTTCGTGGTCTTCGACGGCGACGCCGCCACGTACACCGGCGGCATCGACACCGCGTGGTACGACACGGCGCACTACCTGCTGGTGATGACCGACGCCCACAAGGTCGCGCCGGAGATCAGCGGCACCGACCCGACGGCCGACCAGGCGCGGGCCCGCGCCGAGCAGCTGGCCAAGGCGCACGCGAGCATCGTGTCGAGCGACTGGCGCAAGCTGCCGGCGGTGCAGTCCCTGGTGCTGCCGCGCGGCTGACGTCCGGCCCGCGCTCCACCCTCCACCGGGCTCCGCTCCACCCTCCACCGGCCTGAACTCCACCCCCCGACCGGGCCCCGGCGACGCACCCCGCGCCGGGGCCCGCCCCTCGTGCGGGGGTGTCAGCCGTGGCGGTCCAGCCGGGCGCGGACGGCGTCGGCGTCCCGGTGCTGCAGGTCCTCCAGGATGGCGAGGCCCTGCCTCCAGGAGTGCACGGCCGACTCGCGGTCGCCGAGCGCGAGGTGGGTGTCGCCGATGTGCGTGTGGATCTCGGCCTGGAGGAAGTAGTCGCCGATCACCTGGCGCAGCCGCAGCGACTCCTGGTACGCGGGCAGCGCCTCGGGGTACTCGCCGACGCTGTGGTGGATGTAGCCGATGCTGTCCAGGATCGAGGACTGGGCGGGGAGGCTGCCGCACTCGCGGGCCAGGTACAGGGCGCGCCGACAGGAGGGCAGGGCCTCCCGGGGACTGCCGAGGAGCGTCAGGTACCAGCCGACGCTGTTGAGCGCGAGGGCCTGCCCGTGCAGGTCGTCGATCGACTCGAACACCCGCAGCGCCCGTCGGGACTCGGCCACCGCTTCGGCGTAGGCGTGCTCCTCGCCGTGGGTGATGGCGAGGTCGAGCTGGGTCTTGCCCTGCCGCGCGCGGTCCCCGAGCTCGGCGAACAGGTCGAGTGCCAGGCGCAGTTCGCGGTGCGCCCGGGGCTGGCGGCCCTGCGAGCGGTGCACCTGGCCGAGCCAGCGGTGCGCGTGCGCCCGGCGCGCGAGGTCCCCGGTGCGCTCGGCGGCGGCCAAGGCGGTCTCGCTGACCTGCTGCCACTGCTGCCACAGGCCCGACTTGAGCAGGTAGGACACCTGCGCCCCGGCGAGCTGCCAGGTGTGCCCGTCCAGCCCCGCGCGCTGCGCGCAGACGACGACGCCCTCCAGGACCTGCTGCTCCTCCCGGTACCAGTCCAGGGCGTGCGGGCGGTCGGTGAGGCTCTCCGGCGTCACCCCGGCGGACGGTTCCGCGAGGGCGAGCGGCGGCCAGGAGACGTCGTCGGCGTACGCGTGCAGTCCGGCGAGGTGGGCGGTGTGCAGGTAGTGGTCGACCATGCGCAGCGTCGCGTCGGCCCGTTCCCGCGGGGAGTCGTGGCGGACCGTCTGTTCGGCGGCGTAGGCGCGCAGCAGGTCGTGGAAGCTGTACCGCTCGCGGTCCGGTGTGGTGATCAGATGGGCGCGGTGGAGTTCGTCCAGGAGGCGGCGCGCCTCGGCCGGCGGCAGACCCGCGAGGCTCGCGGCCGCGGCCGCGCTGATGTGCGGGCCGGGGTGCAGGCCGAGCAGGCGGAACAGGCGGGCGGCCTGCGGGGCCAGGGCGTGGTAGGACCAGGAGAACACCGCCCGGACGTCGGCGTGGGCGTCGTCGACGGACAGCGCGTCCAGCCGGGCGCGGGTGTCGCGCAGTTCGTCCGACCACACGTCCAGCGGGGTGCCCGGGTGCTCGGCGGCGCGGGCGGCGGCGATGTTCAGGGCCAGCGGCAGCCGGGCGCACAGTTCGACCAGTTCCCCGGCCGCGTCCGGTCGGCCCAGCACGGTCTCGCTGCCCAGGCGCCGCGCCAGCAGTTCGAGCGCCTCGTCGCGGGAGAGCACGTCGAGGGCGAGCGGCACCGCGCCGTCGAGGGCGACCAGGGCGGGCATCCGGTTCCGGCTGGTGACCAGCACCAGACAGCCGGCCGATCCGGGCAGCAGCGGTCGCACCTGCTCCACCCCCCGGGCGTTGTCGAGCACGACCAGGGTCCGGGTGTCGGCCAACCGGCTGCGGTAGAGCGCGAGTTGCCCCTCCGGGTCGGCGGGGATCCGGGTGGCGGGCACGCCCAGCGCCGCCAGGAAGCCGCGCGCCACACCGGCTGCGTCGACCGACGGGCCGACGGGGTCGAAGCCCCGCAGGTCGGCGAAGAGCTGGCCGTCCGGGAAGCGGTCGGCCACCTGGTGGGCGAAGTGCACGGCCAGGGAGGTCTTGCCCACCCCGGCGGTGCCCGCGATCGCCGAGATCACGACCGCGCCGCAGTCGGGCACCCGATCGCCCAGCAGCGCGTGCAGTTCCTTGAGTTCGCGGGCCCGCCCCGTGAAGTGCCGGACGGCCGCCGGCAGCTGACGCGGCACCTCGGCCTCGGGGACGGTCCGGCCCGGGGCCGCCGGCCGGTCCTGCGCCGCCGATCGGTCCTGCATCGCCGATCGGTCCTGCGGCACCGACCGGTACTGCGCCGCCGCGTCGGGCCTCCCGGCCGCCGGCATCGAGCGCAACTCGTCACGGTCCCGGGCGATCTGCTGCCACCGCTCCCGCCACCGCGCCTGCTCCGCCGGGGCCGCGCCGCAGGCACGGACGAGGGCCAGGCAGACCTCCAGCCGCGGCAGTTCGCGCCGACGCGGGTTGAGCGCATCGGACAGGGTGCTGCGCGCGACCCCGCTGCGCCGCTGCAGTTCCTGCAGGGACGGCTGTCCCGCCCGTACCTTCAGCGCACGCAGCTCACGTATGTAGGCGGCCACGCTCCCGGCCGGTTCGTCCGCCTGCCGACGCGGCTGCACTTCCGTCATGCGATTCCCCCTGTGAGACCGGCCGCCCGCGCTGGGCAACCGGGTTCGTCCGGACTCGACCGAGAACATTGTGGTGCCCGTGCCGCGATCCGCAGACTTCTTTGCAGACGAAAAGTCCGCCGGCTCGGTGCCGGGGGCGAGGAGGGGGACACCATGCGGATCGTGCAGCGGCTCGCGACCGGCGGCAGGGCGGTCTCCTGACGCGGCGCGCCGAGCGGTGACCAGGATCCGCCAGGGAGCGGGCCACGGCGTCACCCGGGTTCCAGGAACCGTCGCGCGTACCCCGGTTCGAGGGGAGCGACGGATTCCGAGAGCCGGAAGGGACGGGGGTTCTTCCGGCTCGTGGGGTGCGACCCGGGCATCGCCGAGGCCCGTGCGGAGACCGGCACCGACGTCCCGCCCGGCACCCGACGGCGCAACGGCCGCGGCCGGTGGCAGGGACTGACGACGGGCGGCACCACCGACCCCACGCGGTGGTGCCGCCCGTCGTCGTACCCGTCGTACCCGTCGTGCCTTGTCGGCCCTTCCGGTGGAGGGCTCGCCCCGGGCGGACGGCACGCGGTAGCGTCGGCACCGAACTGATCTCACTCCCCGGAGGTTCCCGTGCCGCAGATCCTGGTCGACCACTCGGCCGAACTCGACTTCGACCGGACGGCCTTCGCCGACGAGGTCCACAAGGCGATCACCGAGGTCATCGACACCACCGTCGACCACTGCAAGACGCTCTTCCGCCCCGCCGCCCACCACCGCGTCGGCGACGGCACGACCGGGGAGGCCGCGGTCCTGGTCGAGGTCAAGATCCTGGCCGGCCGCACCACCGAGCAGCGCGCCGAACTGACGGACCGGATCCTCACGATCCTCCGCTCCCGGATCACCCGGCCCGCCGCCCTCGGCGTCCAGGTCACCGAACTCGACCGCGACACCTACCGCTTCGTCCACCACCCCGGCGCGCACTGACCGCTGCGCACCTGCACCCGCACCTGCACCTGCACCTGCACCCGCGTCCTCGTCCGCGTCCTCGTCCGCGCCCGCGTCCGTCACCGTCGGTGCGGCGCCGTGCAGCGCCGCACCGACGGGCACGATTCCGTCGACCGCCGAACGGTGCCATGCTGGGGACATGACGGAAAGCAGCGCGGCCGTCCCGCTCCGTGAGCGGTCGGAAGTCGGCGGACGCCGACGGGAGTTGGCCGCGGCGACGGTGGGGTCGGTGGTCGAGTCCTTCGACTGGAACATCTACGCCGTGCTCGCGCCGTACTTCGCGGCGGACCTCTTCGGGCACGGCAAGCACGGGGTCGGCGGTGTGCTCGGCGCGTACGTCACCTTCGCGGTGGGGTTCGTGGCCCGGCCGGTCGGCTCCTACCTGATCGGGCGGCTCAGTGACTCCCGGGGGCGGCGTTCCGCGCTGAGCCTGGGCATGGCGGTGATCGCCGTGGCGAGCCTGGGCATCGCGGCGGTGCCGGGCCGGCACGCGATCGGGGTCTGGGCGGCGGTGCTGGCGGTGGTCGCACGGGTGGTGCAGGGGCTCGCCTTCGGCGGGGAGGCGCCGAGCGTGGCCGCGTACGTGACGGAGACGGCCCCGCCGCGGCACCGGTTCGCGTTCAGCTCGGTGTCGTACGGCGGTGTCATCCTCGGCTCGCTGCTCTCCTTCGGGGTGCTCACACTGCTGATCCACACCATCGGCAAGTCCGGGCTGGAGAACGGTGGTTGGCGCTGGGGATTCGTGGTCGCCGCACTGCTCGGGCTGGCCGCCGTCTGGGTGCGGCGGCAGGCGCCGGAGAGCGCGGAGTTCCACCGGGCCCGGGCCAACGCCGCCGCCGGCGGCCGCCCGCCGTTCCTGCGGATGCTCCGCGAGCACCGGTGGGCGGCGCTCACCGTCTTCCTCAACACCCTGGGCGGGACGGTCGGTTACTACTTCGCCCTGGTCTACCTCCCGCAGTACGCCGCCGCGTACCACGTGATCGACAAGGAGTCGGCCGCCTCGTTCATGACCGTGGTGCTCGGTGTCGTGCTGGCCACCATGCTGCTCACCGGCGCCGCCGCCGACCGCTTCGGCCTGCTGCCGGTCGCCCGGATCGGGTTCGGCCTGCCGATCCCGCTGGTCGGGCTGCTGCTCGCCGGGCTGCGCGGGGGCTGGCTGCCGTTCCAGGTCGTCGCCGTGGTGCTGGGGATGCTGGTGGCGACGGTGCTCGGCACGCTCAACGTGTTCACCGGGCTGCTGTTCCCGACCGAGGTGCGGGCGGTCGGCCTCGGCGTGGTCAACGCGGCCACCATCGCCGCGTTCGGCGGCACCTTCCCGCTGCTCGCCGCGTGGCTGGGCGACCGGCACCTGCTCGGCGTGATCCCCTGGTACGTCACGGTGTGCACGATCGGCCCGGCCCTGGGGCTGCTGACGGCGATGAAGGTGCCCTCCTTCGCGGCCGCCGTCCGGGACACCGCGGCCGTGTCCCGCCGTTCACCGGCATCCACCTGACGGACGATCATCGCCTGTGGTTGAGTGGTCCGGACATACGCCGAACGGGGAGGGCGAGCGTGGGTACCGACAGGCCGGACACCAACGAACCGGACAGTGCAGCCGGGAGCAGCGGATTCGACAGCAGCGGATTCGGCGACGACGGATTCGACGACGACGGATTCGGCGACAGCGGATTCGACACCGACGCTTCCGAGAGCTGGCTGACCGAGGCCGGGTTCGAGGACCCGCCGCAGGTCGACCTGCGCACCGACCGGGCGCACTCCGCCCGGGTCTACGACTACCTGCTCGGCGGCAAGACGAACTTCCCGGCGGACCGCGAGGTCGGCGACCGCGTCATGGCCGACCTCCCGGGCGCGCGCGAGGGGGCCACCGCCGCCCGGGCGGTGATGCACCGGATGGTGCGCCGGCTCGCCGAGGTGCACGGCATCCGCCAGTTCCTGGACGTCGGCACCGGCATCCCGACCGCGCCCAACCTGCACGAGATCGTCCAGTCGGTCGATCCGTCCTCCCGCGTGGTGTACGTGGACAACGACCCGATCGTGCTCGCCCACTCGCGCGCGCTGCTCACCAGCACCCCCGAGGGCCGCACCGCCTACGTCCAGGGCGATCTGCGCGATCCGGAGAAGTTCCTCGCCGACCCGGCGGTGGCCGGCACCCTGGACCTGAACGAGCCGGTGGCGCTGACGCTGATCAACATCGTGCACTTCCTCACCGACGAGGCCGCGCACCCGCCCGTCCGCAAGCTCCTGGACGCCCTGCCCGCCGGCAGTTTCCTCGCGCTGACCGCGGGCACCGGCGACACCGCGCCCGACCGCGCCGAGATCGGCACCCGCCGCTACGCGGAGGCCGGGATCGAGGTCCACATGCGGCCGCGGGAGGGCGTCGAGCGCTTCTTCGCGGGCCTCGAACTGGACGATCCCGGTGTGGTGCTGATCAACCGTTGGCACCCGGAGCTGGGCGAAGCGCCGTCCCCGGGGCTGGCCGACGAGCAGGTCCCGGTGTACGGGGGAGTGGGCCGCAAGGCCTGACCGCCCAGGGGTCCGGCCCCGTCGAGGTGCGGCCCGTCGAGGTCCGGCCGGGCGAGGTGCGGCCCGTCGAGGTCCGGCCCGTCGAGGTCCGGCCGGGCGAGGTCCGCTCCGGCGAGATCCGGCCCCCGCGCGGCCGGCCACCGCCGATATTCCGTCAGTTCGACGACCGTCAAACGGGAGCTTGCCGAAACGATCGACCTTACGTGCGCATGTCATTAAAGTGACTGCCTGTCGAACCCCCACTCGGCAAGCGGAGTCCCCATGACCATTGCACGCAGGTCCATCCTCAAAGGCACCTCGGCGGCCGGAGCCGCCCTCGTGGCAGCAGGCACGACGGCGGCCGCGCAACCCGCGGCCGCCCAACCGGCCGATGACGCCCCCACCAGCCCGCTCCTGCAGTCCACCCCGCACCGCAGCGGCGCAGCCGGCGTCATCGGCCTGCACCTGCAGTTCGGCAACGACCCCGGTGCGGAGATGACCGTCTCCTGGCTCACCCCGCAGTCCGTCCGCCGCCCGCAGGTCCGCTACGGCACGCCCGACGGCGGCCTCGGCCGGGTCGTCCAGGCCGAGACCCGGACCTACCGGGACTCGATCGACAAGGTCGAGGTGTACGTCCACCACGCGCGCCTCACCGGCCTGCGCCCGGGCACCACCTACCTGTACAGCGCCGGCCACGACGGGGCCAATCCCGAGACCGGCACCTTCACCACCGCCCCGCGCGGCCGGGCGCCCTTCACCTTCACCAGCTTCGGCGACCAGGCCGCACCCAACCTCCGGCGCCTGGTCACGTTCCCCGACGGCATGCCCTCGCCGCTCGGCAAGTACCCGGTGTTCATGAGCAGCCAGGTGGGCACCGCGGCCTCCGCGGACATCGTCGCCGCCGTCGAACGCATCGGGCCGCTGTTCAACCTGATCAACGGCGACCTCTGCTACTCCTCCTACGCCGGCCGCCACGGCCAGAGCCGCACCGCGACCTGGGCCGACTGGTTCATCAGCAACAGCCGCTCCACCCGGCTGCGCCCCTGGATGCCCTGCGTCGGCAACCACGAGAACGAGGGCGGCAACGGCCCGATCGGCGCGCTCGGCTACCAGGCCTACTTCTCCCTCCCCGACTCCACGGCCTCCTCCGACGAGGAGACCCGGGGCATGTGGTACGCCTTCACCGTGGGCTCGGTGCGCTTTATCAGCCTCGCCAACGACGACGTGGCCATCCAGAACTCCGGCGACATCTATCTGCGCGGCTACTCCGGCGGTGCCCAACAGCGCTGGTTGGAGCGAGAGTTGCGGGCGGCGCGGAGCAACCGGTCGATCGACTGGATCGTGGTGTGCATGCACCACCCGATGATCTCCAGCTCGATGCACGGCGCCGGCAGCGACCTCGGCATCCGCGAGACCTGGGGCAAGCTGTTCGACGCCTACGGGGTCGACCTGGTGGTGTGCGGCCACGAGCACTACTACGAGCGCTCCCACCCCGTCCGCGGCACCCTGCCCAACGACACCCGCACCCCGGTGCCGACCGACACCCGCACGGACATGATCGACACCGGGCGGGGAACCGTCCACATGATCATCGGCGCCGGCGGCAACGCGGCCACCACCCAGGACGACCTCTTCGAGCAGCCCAAGGGCCGGGTGGTCATCGGCCTGGAGGACCCCAAGCCGGGCGCGCCGTACCGGGAATCGGTCTGGCTCACCGAGGACGCGCCGTGGGCCGCCGTCCAGGACCGCGAACACGCCCACGGCTTCGCGGCCTTCGAGGTCGACCCCGGTGACCGGCGCGGCGGCACCACCACCATGAAGGTCACCTACTACACCTTCGACGGGCCGCACGGCGACCTCACGCCGGTGGACACCTTCACGCTGTACCGGCGCCGGACGGACGGTCGCGACGGCTGAGACCGGGGGGTGAGGGCCAGGGGCGGGGACGCACCCGCCCCCGGCCCTCGCACCCGGTCCCCTCCCTCAGCGGCGGAAGATGCCGGTCAGCACGTCCCACCAGCTGCGCCGCTGAGCGGGGAGGGCGGGGGCCGCGGCCCGCCTACCTGGAGAAGCCCGGCCGTCGCACCTTCACCCTGGAGGTGCTCGCCGAGGAGTACCTGGCCCGCTCGCTCACCCCGGCCCCCGCCGCC